>JAJQIP010000061.1 GCA_021199145.1 Porphyromonadaceae bacterium
AAGCTGAACCTTATGACTTCACGGGTACCTACACGGCAACCTGCCTGTCGACCGACCTGGAAGTTCTGAATGACGACCTCGGCTACGGCTACCCGACCGAATTCGAAGTGGTAATTTCCGACTACAACGAAAGTACAGGTAAATACTATATCTATACCTTCTTGAACGAAAATACCAATAGCATAAACTATGGCGGTATTCCTATGGTCGCATCGGATGACAATAGCGATGTGCAGGTTGTCACGACAGATAAATATATCAAGACCATTGAGGCTGGGACCTACATGAAACTTCGTGACGTGGACGGAGGAAGCAACACCATCAACCTCACGGCAAACGAGGATGGCACTCTCACTCTGGATGATTTCTCGGTTGTCATTTACGACTTTGATGCCGGAGAATATATTGCAGCTATATACCACAATGTAACCCTCACCAAAGCGAGTGATGCCGTGAAGAGCATCTCCGCTCCGGCCAAAAACGAGGCAAAGGTATATGCGGCTGCCGGTACCATCTATGTCATTGGCGGTGAACCCACCTACGTAGAGGTTTACAACGCTGCCGGCGTACAGGTATATGCCGGTATCGCTTCCGAAGTATCGGGTCTCGCTCGGGGCATCTACTATGTACGGGCTGGTCAGACGGTAACTCCGGTCATCCTTTGATTCCACCTCTCTCTTTATACAACGAAAAGACCTTTTCTTCGGGAAAGGCCTTTTCGTTGATAAATCAACAACTATATAAAGCCATCTTTTGTATATCCCATTACAACCATAAACCATAAACCATAAGCCATAACCTAACCATAACCTTAGCTATAAAAATAACGATATGAAAAAGATGATCCGAATTTATCTCTGCTCGATACTGTCGTTACTGTCGGTTCTCTCCGCAGGAGCACAAACCTTGGCAACAAGTAGCTCCCCCGTATCTTTGACGGACAACAACGGCCATATCGGCATGACCCTACAACCCTCTTCGGCAGCCGAAAACGATACCATCTGGACTTTGACGGTGGGCGAAGAGTTTTCGGTAACCTGCGGTACCCTCTATTGCAGTAGCACATTTTCGGGCGAAATAGCGGTCATCCTCGTCAGGGACAACGCTTTGGTAGCCATACTCTCCAGTCAGAGCCTCACCTATAAATCCTCCATGATTGGCAACACCTATTTCACCTGTTGCCTCAACGACGATATCGAAGTGCTCGACGGTGACGTCATCCGTCTGGCGACCACGACCGACGGGTCGACCTACAACATCATCCGAGGCTCCTCCACAGCGGTGACGGCGCAAATCCAAGCCGTAAATTATACACTGCCCCTATATCATATCAACCTACCGGAGACTATCTCCGGTGCCACCCTGAGAATCGGCGATACCAACCTCTTCTCCGACAAGGTGGTACGGGGCCGTAATTTCATCTTCTACGTTGAGCCTGATAACGACAACATGACGGTCATCGTCAAGGCCAACTCTGAAACTGTCGCTCCGTCGGGCTACATGTACACCCTCAGCTACGTCCTCCAGGACTACGACATAGATATTAGAATCTACGACCTCTCCACAGCCGTGACCTTCCACAAGATAAATGTCTCGGAGTCGGTACGCATCAGCGACCTCCTCACGCAGGAGGAGATGGACTGCACCACCTACCTCGTTGTCACCGGGGAGATGAAGGATGAAGACTTCTACACCATCCGCGACTGTATGCCCATTTTGCAGACACTCGACCTGACCCAGGCGACGGCCGAGAACAACTATGTACCGGAATATGCGCTCAACTACAACGTCTCCATCTCCAAGCTCTTTTTGCCGCAGAACATCGAAGGCTTCGGCAACGATGCCTTCCGGGAGATGCAGCAGTTGACCAGCATCATTCTTCCCGAAACCCTCTGCCACTTTGGACTGAATCAATTCTACGGCTGTCCCAAACTCACTACGGTATGGGTAAAGTGGAACCCCTTCGACCACGGGGAGACTCTCGGTTTCACCATCCCGCCCTGCGCCTTCCGCAGCACCTCCTATGAGACTGACGGCGTGCTCATCGTTCCGACAGGATGTGTGGAGGCCTACCGCAATGCGGCCAACTGGGGCAACTTCGCCACCATCCGGGAACCCTACCCCATCGACGAACTGGTCTATGCCACCGATGAGGTGACGGCCGAAAAGCCGGCCCAGGTAACGACCGAAAACGGGGCTATTGTTGTGAAGCCGACTGGGTCGGAACCCGTGCAGATAATGGTCTACAACCTCAACGGAAGGGCTCTCTACCAGGCCACTTTCCAGGAAGAGACACGCATTTCACTGCCTCGAGGCTTCTATATCGTATCGGTCAACCGCAAATGTGAAAAGATAATTATACCTTAAAATAGACGACACAGCCGGTTTTTGGAAGGAGCGACACCTGCCCGAAAGAAAATGCGGCATTCATGAAATTACAAACATCGGTACAAACCGCACACTTTTCGCCACATGGAAAAACTTTCCCTAAAACGACACCTGCTGGGCACCCTGTTGCTCGCTGCACTCCTCCTGGTAGGAATGCCCGCTTCTGCGGCGGGCAGAAGTGCTTCCCAATCTCCGGAACAGCCGCCCAGCGAAACGGCGGCCATCACCGGTAAGGTCACCGACAAGAATTCGGGGGAGGCCCTGCCGGGAGTTACCATTTCAATATGGATTAACAACAAGCTCTATTCGAGTTCCTTCTCCGACAACGACGGCTCCTACCGGATAAAAAAACCGAGTGGGAAATTTGAGTTGCAGGCTTCGGCCATCGGCTACAAGAAAGTGAGCCTCAACCCCCAAAGCGATGTGGTGAATATCGAGTTGGAAGACGAGGCCACCACGATGCAAGAGGTGGTCGTTACAGGTTTCTTCAACAAGAGCAAAGAGAACTTTACCGGCTCCGTACAACAAATTTCAGGCATGGAGCTGAAACAGGTCTCGGGAACCAACATCTTCGCCGCCCTCTCGGCCCTTACACCGGGTATGACCTTAGTCGAGAACAACAGCATGGGGTCAAACCCCAACCAGGTGCCGGAGATTATCATCCGGGGTAATACCTCACTCTCGAACAACGACGACCAACAGGTGAACCAACCTACTATCATCCTCGACGGATCGGAGATATCAATGTCCGACCTGTACGACCTCGACATGAACGAAGTGGAGTCCATCAACGTGCTCAAGGATGCCTCCGCATCGGCTCTCTACGGTTCGAAAGCGGCCAACGGGGTCATCGTCATCACGCGGAAACCGATTACCGAATCGTCGTTGCGGGTCAACTACACCTTCACGGGCAATGTACAGTTCCCCGACTTCAGCGACTACAACCTCTTGAACGCCTCCCAGAAACTGGAATATGAACGGTTGGCGGGATTGTACGATGCGAACGGGGCCATCAGCTCCACCACGGGACTTCCCTCTCAATACGAACTCGATGAGCTCTACAACAGCCGTTACAAAGCCATCCGTATGGGACAATACTCCGACTGGATGAAACAGCCGGCCCGCACCGCCTTCTCCAACGACCACTCATTGCGTATCTACGGTGGGGCGGCCAATCTGCGTTACGAATTGACCGGCCGCTTCGGAAATACCGAAGGGGTCATGAAGGACGACTACCGCAAACGCTACAACTTGGGCTTCAAACTCGACTATTTCGTCAACAACTCCATCCAGATTTCCAACCGGACGACTTATGCGGAACTCTCCATCAAGGAGACCCCTTACGGCAGCTTCTCACAATATACCCAGATGAACCCCTACGATGCCATGTTCAATGCCGACGGCAGTGTCAACACCGACCTCTCGTGGGACCTCGACAACCCCCTCTACGAAGCCCTCTTGGGAAGCTATGACAAGAGCGGGTCACGGTCGATTACCAACACGACCGATTTCCGGTGGGATATCACCAAGGAGTTCCGTGTATCGGGTCACTTCACCGTCACCTCCGAATCGGGATGGGAGGAGATTTTCGTCTCGCCCGACTCCCAGACCTTCAAGGACGAGACCGACCTGACGCAAAAGGGGTCGAAAGATGAGACTATCTCCAAAGGGATTACCTACAACGCCTATGTAACTGCCGCATACAACAAGTTCCTGCAAGACCACTCGCTCATCTCCTTGACGGCCGGTTGGGAACTCAACTACAACAACAGCAAGAGTGAGTCGACCGAGACATTGGGCTACTTCAACGATGCCCTCTCGTTCATCAGCAACGCCGCCGGCTATCCTACCGACACGCAACCCTACGGGTCGCAATCGGAGTCGTCGGACGTAGGTGCCTTCGTCACGGGTAGCTACACCTTCCGCAACCGCTACATCCTCGAAGCCACCTACCGGCTCACCGGTTCGTCGCTCTTCGGGGAGAACAACCGGTTCGGAAACTTCTGGTCAGCCGGTGGGGGCTGGAATATCCACAACGAAGATTTCATGCAGGACTTCGACAACATCGACCTGCTGAAACTCAGAGGAAGTGTGGGATATACCGGTAAAGTGACCTTCAGTGCCTTCCAGGCCATGACCATGTACCAATACAGCAACTCCTACGAGTACAAATACGGCATTGGTGCCATCCCCAAGACCATCGGGAACGTCAATCTGGGATGGGAGCGTACCATGACCTACGATGTCGGTTTCGATATGAGCCTCTTCGGCCGCCGCTTGAACTTGGTAGTCGACATTTACCTCAAAAACACCAAAGACCTGCTCTTGGATAAATCCATGGCTCCGTCGACAGGGGTGACTACCGCCACCGACAATTTAGGTGAACTGCGCAACAAAGGTATCGAGTTCCAACTCGACGGCTACGTCTTCCGCAACCAGAACTTCTATTGGAAATTGGGAACGACCGGATACTCCAACAAAAACAAGATTACGAAGATAAACAAGGCGTTGGAGGAGATTAACAAGGAGAATCAGGAACTCCAGAGCAGCTATCTCGAACCGCTTCCCCAATATGCCGAGGGCGAATCGACAACGGCGTTGAAACTGGTGCGCTCGGCAGGTATCGACCCCGCCACAGGACAGGAAATCTACATCAAGCGGAACGGGGAACTCACCTACACCTACGATGCCAGCGACAAAGTGTTGATTGGGGATACCGAACCCAAATACACAGGGACCTTCAATACCTCTCTCTACTTCAAGGGCTTCAGCATCTACGCCCTCTTCAACCTGAAGTGCGGCGGCTGGGGCTACAACACGACTCGGGTGACCAAAGT
>JAJQIP010000125.1 GCA_021199145.1 Porphyromonadaceae bacterium
TTACAAAGGAGTATCGTTGCGAAGATGCCGTTGGCGAATTTATCCGCTCCTTCTCCGTCGAAGGGGATTTCTGCAACTACTGCGGACTCTATGGATATACCTCGTTCAATGCGGTGCGCTACTTCGAGAACATCCCCATAAAGGACAGTTACGACGACCACAACGATGCTCCCGACTTGCTCTATATCCTGTATAAATACATCATCGTCTTCAACGATTTCAAGCACGAGATGATATTGCTCGAACTGTTGGCCGAAAATGAAGCCGGCTCCCTGGATAGGCTCGAGAAGAACATCAACTCCCAGAACTATACCCTTTACGATTTTCATGCCGTCGGCCCTACCCGGAGTACGCTCACCGACGACGAACATCGGGAAAACATCCGGCGGGGCATTAACCATTGCCGACTGGGGGATGTCTTCCAGATAGTCCTTTCCCGCCGTTTCATCCAGGCCTATACAGGCGACGATTTCAAACTCTACCGGGCCTTGCGGAGCATCAATCCCTCCCCCTACCTCTTCTATTTCGATTTCGGTGGATTCCGCATCTTCGGCTCGTCTCCCGAGACCCATTGCCGCATTGAGAATGGTCATGCCTACATCGACCCTATCGCCGGGACGACCCGCCGTACGGGCGACCAGGAAAAAGACGAAGCCCTTGCGGCCGCTTTGCGGGCCGACCCCAAAGAGAATGCCGAGCATGTGATGCTGGTGGACCTCGCCCGCAACGACCTGAGTCGAAACTGCCACAATGTAAAAGTGGACTTTTACAAGGATACGCAGTATTACAGCCACGTCATACACCTTGTCAGCCGAGTAAGCGGACAACTCGACAAAGGGGCCGACCCCATCAAGGCCTTCATCGACACCTTCCCGGCCGGAACGCTTTCCGGAGCACCCAAGGTCCGTGCCATGCAACTCATCAGTGCGTACGAACCTCACTCTCGGGGTGCCTATGGCGGTTGTATCGGATTCATCGGACTGAACGGGAATCTGAACCAGGCTATCACCATCCGCACCTTTGTGAGCCGCAACAACGAGTTGTGGTTCCAGGCCGGAGGCGGCATTGTGGCGAAAAGCAATGTAGAGAACGAATTACAGGAAGTGAACAACAAACTCGGTGCCCTGAAAAAAGCCATCGAAATGGCCGAAAAACTTTAATCTTATGCGTATGAAAACGGTTATCATAGACAATTACGACTCATTTACCTATAACCTGAGACACAAGGTCGACGAATTGGGATTCGCTGTCGATGTGTTCCGCAACGACGCTTTCGACATCGACGACATAGCCCGCTACGACAAAATCATCCTCTCACCGGGTCCCGGCATCCCGAAGGATGCCGGACTGATGCTCGAAGTCATCCGCCGCTATGCCGCCGTGAAACCCATATTGGGGGTCTGCTTGGGACACCAGGCCATCGGTGAGGCTTTCGGGGCCGGACTGGTCAGTTTGAGCGAAGTCTTTCACGGAGTGCAGACACCGGTCCGTCTGCTCGGCAACGACTATATCTTCGAGGGCTTGGAGCGGGAAATCCTTGTCGGCCGCTACCATTCATGGATTGTCGATACGGTAGGACTGCCCGACGAACTTGAGGTTACGGCCTTGAGCCAGGAGGGGTTCATCATGGCTCTGCGCCATAAGAAATACGATGTGCACGGCATACAGTTCCACCCCGAATCCATCCTCACCCCACAAGGAAAAACCATTATCGCCAACTTTCTAAAAGCATAACGTCATGAAAGCTATTCTCAATCGTCTTTTCAACCACGAAATACTCTCTCAAGAAGAGTCCAGAAGTCTGTTACTCAACATTACTCGGGGACAGTACAACGAAGCGCAGATTGCTGCCCTGTTGGCGGTCTACAAAATGAGACCCATATCGGTGGACGAACTTATCGGTTTTCGGGAAGCGTTGCTCGAAAGCCGGATACGCATCGATTTGAGCGAATTTTCGCCCATAGATATTGTCGGGACAGGCGGAGACGGCAAAAACACCTTCAATATCTCCACCTGTGCCAGCTTTGTCGTGGCGGGAGCAGGCTACAAAGTGGCCAAACACGGTAACTACGGGGCCACCTCCGTAAGTGGGGCCAGCAACGTCATCGAACAGCACGGCGTGAAATTCACCAACGAGGAGAGTCGGCTGCGTCGCTCCATCGAGGAGTGCAACATAGCCTATCTGCATGCGCCCCTTTTCAATCCGGCCATGAAGACGGTCGCCCCTATCCGGAAAGCCCTGCAGGTAAGTACGATATTCAACCTGCTCGGCCCGCTCGTCAATCCTGTACTGCCGCCGAACCAACTGTTGGGAGTGGCCGATTTGGCGCAGATGCGCCTCTATGCGCAGACCTTCCAGGCCCTAGGAATGGAATTTGCCGTTGTGACCAGTCTCGACGGGTACGATGAAATATCGCTGACCACCGAATTCAAGGTGGTCATGAAACACTACGAACGCATCTACCGTCCGGAAGAGATAGGTATCACACCGGTATCTCCTCAAGAACTTGTGGGAGGAGAAACGCCGCAACAGGCCGCCCGCATCTTCGACAATGTGCTGGAGAATCGTTCCACCGAGGCACAAAAGGAGTGTGTCCTTTACAACGCCGCTTTTGCCATCCAGGTTCTGGAGCCAGGCAAGGCTATCGAAGAGTGCGTCGCCATAGCCCGTGAATCGCTCGAAAGCGGAAAGGCCCTGGAAACGCTGAAAAAATTCATCACCCTCAACAACTGATTTCCATGAAGGATATTCTCGAAGAAATTGTTGCGGAGAAACGACGGGAGATAGAGCGACAGAAGCAGATTGTCAGCGAGGAGGTCTTGTGCGAAAACTGCACGGC
Source organism: Porphyromonadaceae bacterium (assembly GCA_021199145.1). GTDB lineage: Bacteria > Bacteroidota > Bacteroidia > Bacteroidales > UBA11471 > Caccoplasma. The sequence continues at coordinate 2,841 of JAJQIP010000125.1, forward strand.
GCAACGCCTCCACACAAGTATGCGCAAGGCGTTGACGGATTCGCCCTACGGCATCATTGCCGAGTTCAAGCGCAAATCTCCGTCGAAAGGATGGATTAAGCAAGCGGGGGAAATCCGTTTCATTCCTCCCGCTTACGAGGAAAACGGGGCGGCGGCCTTGTCGATACTGACCGATACCCCCTTCTTCGGTGGTTCGCTGCACGACATCGCCACGGTCAGACCGCTCACCCGTCTGCCCATCTTACGGAAAGACTTCATCATCGACGAATACCAGCTTTACCAGGCCAAGCTCGTTGGAGCGGATGCCGTTTTGCTCATTGCGGCCGCCCTTCCGCTCGACAAGTGCCGGCAGTTGGTGGCTAAGGCGCACGAATTGGGAATGGAAGTGCTGTTGGAAATACACAGGGAAGAAGAGTTCGACTACATAAGCGGTGACATCGACATGATAGGCATAAACAACCGCAACTTGGGAACCTTCCACACCGATGTGGAAAACTCCTTCCGGTTGGCCGGGAAACTCCCCGAGGGAGCCGTGAAGGTCTCGGAGAGCGGCATCTCCCGTCCGGAGACCATCAAAGCCTTGCGGGCGGTAGGATTCAACGGCTTTCTCATCGGAGAGACATTTATGCGGGAAGAAAATCCGGGGGAAGCCCTTCACCGATTTATCCGTACCTTGGAATGCTCATAAAAGTATGTGGTATGCGTGAGCCGGACAACATTCGCGCCGTAGAGCAATGTCATATCGACTGGATGGGGTTCATCTTTTACGGAAAATCGCCCCGTTTTGTCGCACGGCGACCCGCCTATCTGCCGGAGAGCGTCCGTCGCATAGGCGTATTTGTCGATGCGGAGGCTGGGGAGATTCGCTCCCGCATCGAGGAGTTCGGCTTGTACGGCATCCAGTTACACGGCCATGAATCGCCGGAGGTATGCCGGATGTTCCGCACGACGGGCATAACAGTCATCAAGGCCTTCTCTGTTCGTCCGGGGGAGGATTTCAAAGAGTGTGCCGCCTATGAATCTTGTTGCGACTACTTCCTCTTCGACACACCGGTACCGGGATACGGAGGGTCAGGCAAACCGTTCGACTGGAGTCTGCTTGACCGGTATCAAGGGTCTATTCCCTTCCTGCTCAGCGGCGGCATCGGTCCGGAAAGTCTCCCCGCTTTGTCGGCTTTGAAGCATCCCCGTTGGGCGGGTGTCGATCTCAACAGCCGTTTCGAGATATCCCCTGCCCGAAAAGAGGCGAAGAAGGTTCTTTCCTTTGTCACCGCTTTTCGTTCTTTAGATAAACCACACCATTAAACTATATCACATGAATCGTATCAACCAACTATTTGAAAAGAAAAAGAGAAATATCCTCTCTATCTATTTTTGCGCAGGTCATCCGACACTCGACAGCACTTGCCAAATCATAAAAACCCTCGAAAAGAATCAGGTCGACATGGTCGAGATAGGCATTCCCTTCAGCGACCCCATAGCCGACGGTCCCGTCATACAGAGTGCCGCCACATGCGCCCTTCGCAACGGCATGAGCTTGAAAAAACTCTTCTCCCAGTTGACGGATATCCGTCAGACGGTGCAGATTCCGCTTATCCTCATGGGTTATCTCAACCCCATCATGCAGTATGGATTCGACAAGTTCTGCCGTTCGTGTCGGGAGTGCGGCATCGACGGCCTCATCATTCCCGACCTGCCCTTCAAGGAATATATGGAGAATTACAAGGAGACGGCCGACCGCTACGATTTGAGAATGATTATGCTCATCACCCCGGAGACGAGCGAGGAACGCATTCGCCTCATCGACGAACACACGAGCGGATTTATCTATATGGTCTCTTCGGCGGCCATTACGGGAGCTCAGAAGAGTTTCAACGAACAGAAGCAGGCCTACTTCCACCACATCGATTCCATGCAGTTGAAAATGCCTCGTATGGTAGGGTTCGGCATCTCCAACCGGCAGACCTTCGAGGCGGCCTGTGCCAATGCATCGGGGGCCATTATCGGAAGTAAATTCGTCTCCCTGTTAGGAGAATGTGGTAACTCCGACCAAGCTATCCACCAACTGCTCGAAGCCCTGAAGTCATAACCGCACTGTTTTAAATGAAGAAGCCCCGTACCTTTTCGGTATGGGGCTTTTTTATTTATCCTATGCCATTGCTCTTCGCAGGCTCACTAAATATTATAATAATTAAATGCAATTTTATATAGATATATTTATTTTGAACAATATTATCTGAAATTTTTTTGAATTATTAAATAGCTACTTTATTAATATTATATATTGACCGGATTTTGAATATTAAATGT
>JAJQIP010000136.1 GCA_021199145.1 Porphyromonadaceae bacterium
GCCTTTTCAGTTTCAATTTATATAAATATATATCCGATGAAAAAATATCTGGTTGTGCTGACGGGTGCTGGAATGAGCGCTGAGAGTGGCTTGGCTGTCTTTCGTGGCAGCAATGGATTGTGGTCGGGTTATCGTATTGACGATGTCGCTACACCCGAAGGTTGGGAACGTGACCCACAAAAGGTCTTGGACTTCTACAATGCCCGTCGGCGGGAGCTACTCCAAGTGAAGCCCAACGACGGGCATAAGGGATTGGCCTCTTTGGAATCAGACTTTGACGTATGCATTGTGACGCAAAATGTGGATAATTTACATGAACAGGCAGGCAGTCATCGTGTCATACATCTGCACGGGGAGTTGATGAAAGTGCGCTCAACCTGTGATGAAAATCTTATCTACGAAGTGACTCCAGAGCATATGGATACCCGTATAGGTGATGTCTGTGAGAAAGGCTCCCAGTTGCGTCCCCATATCGTCTGGTTCGGTGAAGCGGTGCCTCTTATTGAAGCAGCCATTGAAGAGGTTGAGAAGGCTGATATTTTTGTGGTAATCGGTACTTCACTGAATGTATATCCTGCCGCAGGGCTGTTGCGTTATGTCCGGAAAGGTGTACCGGTATATCTTATCGATCCTAATCCTGTAAATGATATGAGCGGGCGAGTTACGCATGTGATACAAAAGGGAGCCAGTGAAGGCGTAAAGGAGTTGTCCCGAATTTTGAGAGGCGGCAATGATTCAAAGTGAAGAAATAATTTTATTCCAGATAATAAAAGAAGGTGCCTTTGTATAAGGGCACCTTCTTTCTGAATGATTCTTCTCTTATCAAAAATCAGAACCAACGCACATAGGCAAAATCTTGACGATGTGGCAGGTCGGGATTTTTGGGGAAGAGGCGGAAAGAGTATTTAAAGACACCTGCCTTATTCACGTAGTAACTCAATGCGTAGGTGACCAAGTCACCTTCAATCTTCACTACATTCAGTTCCGTAGTTACATAGGGTTGTAATTCCCCGTCAATCACTTGTGAAACCACCAATTCCACTCCTAAGCAGTTGGGCAAACCTTTGCGGTCGAGTGTCACAGAGATGTCGTAGGTTGTTCCCGTACATGACTGATAGTGTAACTCTTCGGGCATGTCTATTTCTTTCACCTCTATTTTATCCCATTTTTCGGCAACCATCTGTTTCCATGCAGCTATTTCCTTAGCTTTCTTGTAATTGTCGGCCATGAGATTTTTTGACCGTTTCGCCTCTTTTGCATAGAAACGCTCGATATAGTCATTGAGCATACGGTTTGTGGTAAATTCCGGTGCAATTTGTGCGATGGAATTTTTAATGTATTGAATCCACTCTGGCGAATAGCCTTTGCTGTTCTTCGCAAAATAGAGTGGTACAATCTCGTTCTCAAGCATTGCATAGATGGAAGCCGCATCGAGTTGGTCCTGATATCTTTGGTCCTGGAAAGTCCTCTTATTGGTCAATGCCCAACCGGCCTTTTCCTTATATCCTTCATACCACCAACCATCCAGAACGGATAAGTTGAGAACCCCGTTCATTTCGGCTTTCATTCCTGATGTACCAGACGCTTCGAGAGGACGAGTCGGGGTGTTTAGCCAAATATCCACACCGGAAACCAGACGCTTGGCGACTTTCATGTCGTAATTTTCAAGGAATATGATTTTCCCGAGGAATTCGGGCCGACGTGAAACTTCAATAATGCGCTTGATTAGGTCTTGTCCCGCTCCATCGGCAGGGTGGGCCTTACCTGAGTAGATAAATTGTACAGGATATTGCGGGTTATTCACAATTCTGTTGAGACGGTCCAGGTCGGTAAAGAGCAGATGTGCCCGTTTGTACGTAGCGAATCGGCGAGCGAAACCAATGAGAAGAGCATTGGGATTAATTTGTTCGAGAATCGATACAACTTTGGAGGGGTCTCCCTGATTTTTAATCCATTTTTCGCGGAATTCACTGCGGACAAAATCCAAAAGCTTCTTTTTCATTATTTGTCGCATATTCCAAATTTCCTCATCAGGAACATCGTAAATTTTTCTCCAAAGCGAGCGGTTGTCTTGCTTGGCCATAAAATTCACGCCGAGATTTTTCACGTAGAATTCTTTCCATTCCGATGCGGCCCAAGTAGGCATATGTACGCCGTTGGTTACATAGCTTACATGTAATTCATCTGGGGTATATCCTTTCCAAATAGGTTGGAACATATGTTGTGACACTTTGCCGTGCAGCCAACTTACCCCGTTTACTTCCTGACAGGTGTTGCAAGCAAAGATACTCATACAGAATCGGTCGTTTGAGCCTGGATTCTCGCGTCCCATATCCATGAGTTCGTCAAAGGTAATCCCTAATTTAGCGGGGAATTCACCCATGTATTTGCCAAAGAGAGATGCGTCAAAATAATCGTGTCCTGCAGGAACAGGGGTGTGGACAGTATAGAGAGACGAAGCACGCACAACTTCCAATGCTTCCGAGAAAGAGAGCTTATCGTTTTGTATGTAGTCGACCAACCGTTGCACATTGATAAGGGCAGCATGTCCTTCGTTACAATGATAAACATCCTTTTTAATACCTAAGCGTTTGAGCAGAAGAATACCTCCGATACCGAGCAGGTACTCTTGTTTCATACGGTTTTCCCAATCCCCTCCATAGAGATGGTGTGTGATGGAACGGTCGAATTCGCTGTTCGAATCCAAATCGGTATCCATAAGGTATAATGATACACGTCCCACGTTTACCCGCCAGATATTGGAATAGACTATGCGACCTGGGTAGGGAACTTCGAGAATGATGGGGTGATTATTTTCATCGACGACTTGCTCGATAGGCAGATGGTTGAAATTTTGAGATTCGTAGTTGGCCAGTTGTTGCCCTTCCATGGAGAGCGATTGTGTGAAGTAGCCATAGCGGTATAGAAATCCTACAGCTACCATATCGATATTGGTATCGCTGGCCTCTTTTAAATAATCTCCGGCCAAGATGCCCAATCCTCCCGAATATATTTTCAATACATTGACCAATCCGTATTCCATACTGAAATAAGCCACCGATGGCAAATCACTTTTGGGCTTCTCATCAATATATTTACGGAATTCTACATATTGTGCATTAATTGTATACATCATGGCTTTATCGGCCACAATTTCCTCAAGACGTTCATAACTAACCCGGTTGAGCAGTAAGACTGGATTGCCGTTTACGCTTTTCCAAATCTCCGGGTCAATCATTTTAAACATGTTGAGGACATCGTTATTCCAAACCCACCAAATGTTACGAGCCATTTCTTGCAAGACATTCAGTTGGGCCGGCATACGCGACTTTACCGTGATATCTCTCCATACAGGAGCGTTAGCATTGCTTACTTGTGCTTTCATAACGTTTTGTATTGATAATAATAATTTATTTTATGCTATTTTACTTGAATTTTTATCGGCATTTCCCCATGTTGCCTGTCTGCGTTCATTGTCCACACGGCGTAAAGCTATGTCGTATGTTCTGCGGTAGTAGTCGATAAAATGACTCCATTGGGCTTTTGAGGCTGTCCTCCGTGCAGATTGGCTCATCTGTAACCGGACCGGTTTGTCGATTAACGCCAACCTTTCGATGGTATCGGCCAGACTTTCCGATACCTCGACGAAATTAAAATCAGTACGATGTAACACGGCTACCCCTGTCTCTTCAAGACCAGGATTATTTTTGTTTTTTATCCATATGCCGAATCCTGAAAGATCCGTTGTTACGGTAGGAATGCCGAACGCGATACTTTCGAGAGGTGTGTATCCCCATGGTTCATAATAAGAAGGGAAAGCCGTAACATCAATGCCTATCAATGTATCGTAATAGGTAAAATTCAAGATACCGTCATTTCCGGTAAGGTATGAAGGAATGAATATAATTTTCACTTTGGAATCAGGTTTCTGAGGAAAACCGCAATATCGTATCTGACTTACTATATTGTCCTCATTCATATTGTGTAATGTGTGGGTGATATAGGGCTCTGGCAGGGGAGAGGAATAAAATTTTTCATTTATCAGGCGTTCGGATAAATCGGTACGAGCTTTGTCCACCCATGCAGGAACAAGTACAAAAGCGATAATTTCACGCTCTCCCTTGTAACGCATTCGTAACCGGTTCAGCGCATCGACAAACATGTCGATACCTTTATTTTTAAATTCATTCCGTCCGGAAGTAGCAACCAGAAGAGCGCTTTTAGATGCATTGTATCCTATGAGAGCCGAGGCAACCTGTAGTAATTTAGCCCGTGCCGCTGCCCGTTTTTCATCGTACAGTTTACCCTTGGGCACAAAGTCAGGTTCAAACCCGTTCGGTGTGACCACATCGGGCATCTTTTCGAGTAGCTGTGCACATTCCATGGCTGTTATATCGCTGACAGTCGTAAAGGCATCGGCAAATTGGGCGGCTTGTCGTTCAACGGAATGTTTGGCCTCCATATTTAGTTCCTCTGCCATTTGTGTGCCATAATATTTGGAGAGGTAGCCATATAACGGTTTCCCATTTCCAGCTATTGAGCGGCCTATCGAAGTGGCATGGGTCGTAAATGCTGTGGCGATGGCTGGAATCGTATGTCGTAAGTAGAGTAATCCCATCCCTGTCTGCCACTCATCGAAATGGGCCACAACTTTATAAGATTCACCCCCTATATAGTAATAATAATGGGCAATGACTTGTGCCGCAGCACAAGCGAACATACACGAATCATCGTAATCGCCATACGCACGGAGAGATTTCACACCAAAGTCGGTCCACATATGGGCATAAATCTCGTTGCGTCGAGTAAACAGATCTTTGTAGTCAACCAATATGACTATAGGTTTGCCTGGAATGTTCCATCGACCTACACGCACTTTCAATCCCTCTTCTCGAGCGCAATTCCGCCATGCTTTCAACAGGCTTTTCGATTCGGTAAAGTAGGGAGATGGTGTAGCCTTCCAGATGTCCGGACCAATAAATATGTTTCTATCCTTATTGATTTTTTGTAGGGTGCGGGCTTTTGTTGATAATACCGTATATATACCACCCACTAAATTACAAACCTCCCAACTTACTTCAAATAAATAGTCGGGATAGAGTAAATTCTTTTCTGCCATAACAAAACAAAATTTATAGCATATAGGATC
>JAJQIP010000180.1 GCA_021199145.1 Porphyromonadaceae bacterium
TTTGCCAGCCGCTCCTCCATATTTTGAACGGCTCTTTTGAATCTGTTCCGGCGTTTTCTCCCGACCGGGATCCGACTTGGTATAAAATTTGTCGGAGTAGCAGATGATTTGTTCTTCCAAACTTATGGGAAGCATGTCCCGGTGGGGGATGGGCAGATTTTCACGGAGGATATCGTCCAATGAAAGTCCGGCACCTGTATGTCTCTCGCACACAAGGGCATGGCGTGGAAGAGACTCATTTTTCAACAACTCGCTACCCAACGACCCGTGGCAAATGTAGGGGCGGGAACCGAAACATTCGATATCGGGCGCATCCGTGAGATAAATGCCTATGTCGTGCAACATGGCCGCTTCGTAGAGAAACTTTTCGTCAGCCTTTAATTCCGGGTGTTTCTGGGCGATTTCAAGAGCTTTTTCGGCCACCCGACGGCTATGCGTTACCAATATATCGTATAGAGGGGTCCCTTGGGTGTAATATTTATTGATGATGACAAACGGGTCCATTCTGAGAAGTCGCTTAAAGATTAATCCAAAATGGTCACCCACCCGTGCACATCTTGTTCATCGCCATACTGTATGGCCCTCAATTTATTGTATAATTTTGTACATATGGGACCCGGTTTGCCCTCTTTGGCGATAACATAGGATTTCTTGTTTTCCAGGTCATCAATGCGTTCGATGGGGCTGATGACCGCTGCCGTTCCGCAGGCACCCGCTTCCTCAAAAGAGGAGAGTTCCTCTTCCGGGACAGGGCGGCGTTCCACCTTCATCCCTAAGTCTTTGGCCAATTGCATAAGGCTCATATTGGTGATTGACGGCAATATCGAAGTCGAGAGCGGGGTGATATAGGTGTTATCCTTGATTCCGAAGAAGTTGGCCGCCCCACATTCATCGATATATTTCTTCTCCTTGGCATCGAGATAGAATTCGCAGGCATATCCCAGTTCATGCGCTATTTTATTGGCTCGCAGACTGGCCGCATAGTTTCCGCCCGTTTTATAAATACCTGTTCCCAGAGGAGCGGAACGGTCATATTTCCGGATAATGACATAGGGGTTGGCCGCAAAGCCCCCCTTAAAATAGGGTCCTACCGGAGTCACGAATATAAGGAAGAGATATTCCGAAGAGGGATGTACCCCCACTTGTGCGCTTGTCCCGATAAGCAGCGGACGAATGTAAAGCGTCGCACCGCTTTCGTAGGGCGGGATAAACCGTTCGTTGGCCTTTACCGCTTTTTTCACCGCTTCTATAAAAAGTTCGGTAGGTAGTTCGGCCATGACGATTCCCTGGCATGTACTTTGCAGACGTTCGGCATTGGCTTCAGGACGGAAAATGCGTATTTTGCCATCCTTGCCCCGACAGGCTTTCAAGCCCTCAAAGGCCTCCTGACCATAGTGGAGACATGTGGCCGCCATGTGCAGGTTAATCGTCTCTTCAGAGCAGAGTTCCAATGCCCCCCATTTTCCGTTGCGGTAATAGCAACGGACGTTATAGTCAGTGTGAATGTATCCAAACGGCAGATTCGCCCAATCCAAATTTTCCATACCTATTTTTATTTAATCATACATAACCTACAATCCGCAGGATTTTCCTGACGGAAATACAAAGATAAAACTTTTTGTCAGAAAACGACTTTCCTCTAAAAATTTTTTTGTGATTTCAGGTCATTTTCGTATGAAAATATCACAAACGGAGAAAAACCCCGGAGAGAAAGCGACCGAAAAGTTTCCCACCGACCCGTCGGGAGGAAAAGAAAAGATCGTTATGAGAGTAGGTGCAGATACCGGCCAGCGCTATATGTTCTGGTCGGACACCAGCAGAGAGAAGGTCGATACTATTGGCTTCCCACAAATTAACGTGGTGACGTTGCCTTTCTCCCCGACGGGGCGTGATAATTGTCCCTGTATGTGTCGGATAGGCTTCCGTAAAGGCTTCAACAACTTCATCTCCCACTTCAAAAGCCGCTTCACCGATAGACGGGCCAATCGCCGCATATATCTCTTCCGGACGGCTGTCGTAGCGTTCCTGCATAACGGCAACCGTATGGGCGGTGATATGCTTTACCGTTCCCCGCCAACCAGCATGAGAGGCTCCCACCACCCGATGATGAGGGTCATAGAAAAGGAGAGGAACACAATCGGCCGTAGAGACAGCCACACAGATGTGGGGGAGGTCGGTCACCAACCCATCGGCTGCAGACAGGTAGGCGGTCTGTCTCGTTTCCTCCCACGAAAAGAAATCCTTTGATAGCGGTAAGACCTCTTGACCGTGTACTTGCCGAGGCTGTATCAACGCTTCCGGAGAAAGGCCCAACGCCTGGCACAAGGCCGTCCGATTTGCCAAGACCTTTGTCAGGTCCTCTCCGGAATGGCGGCCCAAATTAAGAGAGGAAAAGGGGTCATCGGGAATCGGTTTCCCCCGTAAAGTGACAAAATGCGCCAATTCCGTAAAGACGTTCCATGACGAAAATGTGCCGATGGCAATATCTCCCCGCAGACGATGATATTCAAAATCAGGCTTTATCGTCGTCCCCATCATCGTATATAGAATCCTCTTCGTCCGTATCCACCTCGTATCGGGTATCCAGATTGCGGTGAGTAAGCGTTACTTGGTTATCCTCCCTGTTGATAGCCTCCCAAAGGGCATCTTTCAATTCGGTGATACCTTGTTCCGTAATGGAGGAGATAAAGACAACGGGGAGTTCGTCCGGAACGGTTTTTTTCTGGGCGGTCAGCAGTTCCTCATCCAGCAGGTCACATTTCGTCACGGCCAAAATGCGGTGTTTATCCAGCAATTCAGGATTGTAGGAAGCCAATTCGTTCAACAGAATCCGGTAATCCCGGGCAATATTGTCAGAGTCGGCCGGGACCATGAACAGCAGCACCGCATTGCGTTCGATGTGGCGCAGAAAACGTAAGCCAAGCCCTTTCCCTTCGCTTGCCCCCTCGATGATTCCGGGAATATCGGCCATCACAAAAGAGAAATTGTCCCGATAGGAAACAATGCCCAGATTAGGTTCCATCGTTGTGAAAGGATAATCTGCGATTTTCGGCTTTGCCGCCGATACCGTCGCCAATAAGGTAGATTTTCCGGCATTGGGAAATCCGACCAATCCGACATCCGCAAGGAGTTTCAGTTCAAGGATGACAGAACGTTCGACAGAGGGTTCTCCCGGTTGGGCATAGCGTGGTGTCTGGTTCGTCGCACTCCGGAAGTGCCAGTTCCCCAAACCACCACGTCCCCCCTTCAGCAAGATGACTTCCTGTCCGTCGTCGGTCAGTTCGCACAGGAATTTCCCCGTGATTGCATCATAAGCCACCGTTCCGCAGGGGACCTCTATGATTTTGTCGTCCCCGTCCTTGCCGGTACTACGGCTCTCGCCGCCCGATTCTCCACTTCCCGCATAGATATGACGGTCGTAACGCAGGTGCAGTAGCGTCCAATAATTCCGGGTCGCCCGTAAAATGACATGACCGCCCCGTCCGCCATCCCCTCCGTCAGGACCTCCTTTGGGAATATACTTGGCCCGGTAGAGATGCATTGATCCGGCTCCTCCTTTTCCGGAGCGGCAAAAAATCTTTACCTGATCGACAAAATTTGATTCGGCCATAAAGTTTCAGTGCAATTTTTACGCAGTTGTGTCAAACGCCCCAAAGGTAAGGCTTTCTTTCCCATCCGCAAAATCGGAGAGAAGCAGAAAGTCGTGAGAAGAATTTCCTGCCTTGGAAAATTAGTCCCGATGAATGGAGTCCAGCGCTTTGCTTATTGTTTCGAATATCGAATCAACGCTCCCCGTTCCCTGAATCGCTTTGTATTTCCCGTTTTTGAGATAAAACTCCTTGAGCGGGGTTGTCTGGAGGTGATATACGTCAAGCCGTTTCTTTATGGTTTCCAGATTATCGTCAGAGCGGTGCGAAATTTGTCCCCGTTTAATCATGCGGTCTATCAATTCCGGTTCGTCCACTTCGAGGCCGATAACCGCCGTGAGTTTCATCCCCCGTTTGAGAAAAAGAGATTCCAGGGCCTGGGCTTGGGGAATGGTTCGGGGAAATCCGTCTAAAATGACCCCTTGGCGAGTTTCCGGAGTCGTTTCGAACAGTTTGTCCAATATCTCGATAATCAACGAATCGGGCAGCAATTGGCCTTTGGAGATATAACTATCGGCAATTTTCCCGAGTTCGCTGCCAGTCTGTATCTCTTTCCGGAGGATATCCCCCGTGGAGATATGATACAGTCCATACTTCTGAATCAATTTCTCGCTTTGAGTCCCCTTTCCCGACCCTGGCGCACCGAAAATAACAATGTTCATCATACTTACCTATTTTATACCTTTTTACCTGAATAAGGATTATCTACTTATCCGTCTGTTCCTCCTCTGTGAGCGTATAAATATCTTTGAGGTTCCGTCCCCTCTCATCGTAGTCGAGGCCATAGCCGACCACAAAATCGTCCGGAATTTCGAACGCTACATAATCCACTTTGATATCATGTCGCAACGCCTTCGGTTTGAGGAGCAGTGCGGCGATTTTCACGCATTTGGGTTTATACGGCTCTAAATAGTGCAGCAATGTCCACATGGTCGTTCCTGAATCCACGATATCCTCTACCACGATAACCGTGCGGCCTTTCACATCACTATGCAGCGGTTGTAACAAATCGACTTTGCCTGTCGTAGAGGTCCCTTCATAGGATTTCATGCGCATAAAATCAATTTCGCAAGGGCCCTCCATTGCCCGCAACAGGTCCGCCGCAAAAACAAAGGCCCCGTTGAGCATGACGATAAAAAGAGGCTGTTCCCCCTTCAGATCCTCCTGTATGCGCTGGGCCAACCGTTTGACTGTACGGGCAATCTCGGCCTTCGATATATAGCGGCGGAAAACCTTGTCCTTAATGCGAATCTTGTCCATGTTCATTCACAGAGTGGACTCAAAGGTACGAATTTTGTTTTCAAAACGAAGATACGATTTTTGTAAAATTCGTTGGCCCTGTCGGTTTAGTCAGCCGCTTTTTGTCCTTAAAGAAAAGCTAATTCCCCAAAAAAGAGTACCTTTGTTCAGATGATTCCCTGTTCCACCCTGTAATCCGCCGTCAAGAGATGAAGATATTCTCTAC
>JAJQIP010000070.1 GCA_021199145.1 Porphyromonadaceae bacterium
GATTTCTCACCTGCGGAAATAGAGGGGCGCATAACGGCCTACCGGACGCTTGAGCATCGGGTCAAAGCGGGCAGGAAACAGCTGGACCCCGAACAATATGACGCATTTTTCCAACTCGTCGAATATCCGGTGACGGGGGCCGCCAATATGAATTATAAATGGCTTTACGCCCAAAAAGCCAGACACGCCGCCACCCTCGATGAAGCCCGTCGTTACGAAGAGATGAGCGTCAATGCCTATGATGCCATCACGGCCCTGGACCGATATTACAATTTCGAACTGAAGCAAGGCAAATGGAACGGCATTATCAACATGAACAACAACCGTTTCGTCTTTGAGAAATTCGAACTCCCCGACGATTTCTCCCCTGCCTCCCAACCGAAGAAAGACTCCGGAGAGAAAAGGAACTTTATCTCCCGGAACGCCGTGGATGCCGACAACCCCCTTCCCGAAGGGGCGTACCCTATCGAAGAGTTGGGATATAGCCGACAGGCCGTGGTACTCCCTGCCGGAGAGACGCTGACCTATACTTTCGAGACCGCCAAAAAAGGCGATGCGGCCATATGGGTATCCCTCTTGCCGACCTACCCTGTAAACGGGGGTGATTTGAGATACGAAATATCCGTTGACGACGACACCCCCCAAACCGTTTCGTTCAAGACCGTCGGACGGTCGGAGCCGTGGAAAATAAACGTGTTGCGCAACCTGGCTCTGACATCCACCCGACATACCTTGACCAAAAACAAGAAACACATTATATATATAAAGGCACTCGATGAAGGGGTGGTCGTCGACCAGCTTATGCTCGATTTCGAACCGGAGAAACCGTTCTACCGCATACCGGAACCCGTTAAATAGTCTTGTAAAGGAGTTGTAAGATGACATTGAAAGAAATAGGACAGACCTACGACACCATCCTGTCGTTACTGAAAGAGAAGCGGCTGAAGGAGGCTTTCGGGAAGATTGCGTCCCTGATATCCTTGTCGCCGGACGAATGGCAGGCCATGGATAAACTCACGGAGATAGAGAGCTCCTATCGGTACATGATACAATATATGTTAGAGGGGATGGCCGACCCCAACCGGCGGGACTTCTATTACAATCTGCTCCTTTCGACCTACGACCTGACCGACAAAGTCGTTGAAAGTCTCCTCGAAAAGGAGTCCCCAACGCTCTACTACCAGAAAAAAAGGTATTACCGTCTGCATCCCGACGAAACCATCCGGGCGGTTCTTGACGAAATTGACAAGAGTTCCGAAGAGCTATCCCTCAACAGTCTGCTCGACAATACGGACACACGGCGGGACACTCAAACCTCTTTACAGAAAAAAGTCGAACAGGCGGAGGAGGAACTCTTTGTCCGCACCTGGTGCGATTATCCCGCCACAGAAGAAGATTACTCGGCACTCCAGGAGGGACTGTCACCGACACACTTCGCCACAGGCACCGTTACGCTGCTCATCGCCTCTCTTACCTTAAATATATTGTACCGGTACGATGAAAAAAAGTTGGACCTCCTCCTCTCCACCTATACGGACTCTGACGAAGAAGAGGTCCGGCAACGGGCTCTTTGCGGCATATTGATGCTGTTTTTTGTCCATCGGGACCGTATTCGGCTTTCGGCTTTGCTCACGACCCACATTGAGGCGATGAAAGAACAGCCTGCATTCGTTCGGGAAGTACGGGACATTTTCCTACAGTTCATCAAAAGCCGAGAGACAGAACGCATCTCCCGAAAATTCTCCGAAGAGGTTCTTCCCGAAATGATGAAACTGAGTCCGACCCTATACGACAAAATCAAATCCACGGATATTGACCCGGAAACAGGAGCGGCCGACTTTAACCCCGAGTGGCAAGAGATACTCGAACAATCGGGAATAGCCGATAAGATAAAGGAGTTGAACGATTTGCAAATGGAGGGTTCCGATGTCTTCCTATCGACATTTTCGGGATTGAAAAATTTCCCCTTCTTCCACGAAATGGGGAATTGGTTCCGCCTGTTCACGCCCGAACATACGGCACTACAGGGAATCTTTCCCAATGAGGAAGCGGACAAGAACAACTTCATGCGTCTCTTAGCCGGCTCCCATTTTCTGTGCAATTCCGACAAATATTCCCTTTGTCTCAGTCTCAAGCAAATTCCCGACTCCCAACGGAAGATGACGATGATGCACTTCAATGAGGAGGGGTCGGACATGGCTCAGATGCAGAAAGAAGAGCAGGAACTGCAGTCCGGAGAAGCCGGCAGGAATATCGCTGGCCAATACATCCAGGATTTATACCGCTTCTTCAAGCTGCATCCCCGTCGGGACGAATTTCACGACCCGTTCGCACAGCCCATAGACTTGATGCAAATCGATTGTCTGCAATCGATTCTGGACGACGACGAGACCCTGCGTATCATCGGCGAACTCTATTTCAAGAAGAAATATTACGAGGATGCCTTAACCCTGTTCGAGCGGCTTTCCGAACGGTATACAACCGACAACGGGCTATATCAGAAAATAGGCTATTGCCTGCAGGCGACGGGGAAGTACGAAAAAGCCTTGAAAGCCTATATGTGCGCCGAAATGATACAGCCCGACAATATATGGACCGTGCGCCGCATCGCCATGTGTCACCGGACTCTCAAAAATCCGGCAGAGGCGCTCAAATACTACCTGCGGGCGGAATCCCTGCAGCCGGACAACCTCACCGTCGAACTGCTCATCGGGCATTGCTATGTCGAAGAGAAGAACTATGAGGAGGCCCTGAAATATTACTTCAAAGTCGATTACCTCGAACCTGACAACGGCAAGGCCTGGAGAGCCATCGCCTGGTGTTCGTTCCTTGTAGGGAAAAACGAACAGGCCATACGCTACTACAAAAAAGTCCTGGCCGTCCATCCGTCGGCCGTCGACTATATGAACGCCGGCCACGTAGAGTTGGCCGTCCGACACACCCGACGGGCGCTGGAACTCTATCGGGAAAGCATCTCATTATACGAAAACGGCACTCGGCAATTCCTGGAAAACTTCAGGCAGGATATTCCTGAATTGATTCGGGCAGGCATAGAGAAGTCGGATATCCCCATCCTCATGGACCAACTGTTGTACCAAATTTCATAATCTCCATGAATCCAGACAATAATCCCCTATTAGCACCCTTCACCACCCCTCACGGGACAGCTCCGTTTGACCGGATAAAGACGGCCGATTTCGAACCGGCCGTCCGTGAGGCTATCGCCCTGCACAAGGCTGAAATAGAATCCATTATCGGACAAGATGCCGCCCCTACATTCGCCAATACCGTCGAGGCGTTGGAGCGGTCAGGAGCCAAGCTCAAGCGCATCACCTCCCTGTTCTTTAATCTGCTCAGCGCCAACGGAGACGATGAGATGATAGCGGTTTCGGAACGCATCTCCCCCCTCCTGACGGAACACCAAAACAATATCTGTCTCAACGAGACCCTCTTCCGTCGAATCAAGACCGTATACGACCATCGGGACGCTCTATCCCTCTCCCTCGAAGAGGGACGTCTCCTCACCGAAACCTATGAAAATATGGTCCGCAACGGAGCCAATCTCGAAAAGGGGGACCGAGAGAAATTCCGCAAACTGAGTCTGGAATTAAGTCAACTGAGTCTGAAATTCGAGTCGAACCTGTTGCGGGCGACGAGTGCCTTCGAGATGCTTCTCACACAAGAAGACGAGATTGCGGGGCTTCCGCAAAGCGCCCTTGACGCAGCGGCTATACGGGCGAAGGAGAAAGGGCATAGCGGAGCCTATCTTTTCGACTTGAGCTATCCCAGTATGAACGCCTTTCTGCAATATGCCGAACGGCGGGATTTGCGGGAGAGAATACATCGGACCTACAATACCCGTTGCACCCAAGGGGAGTACGACAACCGTACCGTTGTCGTCCGTATCGCCGAGATACGCTACGAAATCGCCCGACTCTTGGGGTATGCCGACTACGCCGCATACGTACTCGAGCACCGCATGGCCCACGACAGCGGACAGGTCTACAAACTGCTGCACCAACTGCTCGATGCCTATAAACCGGTGGCGCAACAGGAGGTCGAGCAGCTGAAGCGTTTTGCCGCCGCCAAAGAGGAAAAAGCCGTTGATTTGATGCCCTGGGACTACGCCTACTACTCCACCCGTCAGAAAGAGGAACTGCACAACCTCAACGACGAGATGTTGAAGCCCTACTTCGAGTTGGAACAGGTCAAAAAAGGGGTATTCGGATTGGCCTCCCGCCTGTACGGACTGACATTCCGCAAGACCTCCGATATCCCCGTTTACCACCCCGAAGTGGAGACCTTCGAAGTCTTTGATGAGAATGACCAATATCTGGCCGTACTCTATACCGACTTCTATCCCCGACCGACCAAGCAAGGCGGTGCCTGGATGACTGAATACAAGGGGCAATGGCTGACACCGGAAGGGGAAAACAGCCGGCCGCACATTTCCCTGGTCATGAATTTCACACGCCCCACCGACACCGCCCCTGCGCTACTTACCTACAGCGAAGTGGAGACCTTCCTGCATGAATTCGGACACGCCTTACAGGGCATGATGGCCCAGACCAAGTATGAATCGCTTTCGGGGACGAATGTCTATCGGGATTTCGTCGAACTCCCTTCCCAAATCATGGAAAACTGGCTGCCCGAACGCCCCTTCCTCGCCACTTTCGCCCGTCATTATCTTACCCAGGAGATTCTGCCGGACAGCCACATTGACAAGATACGGGATACCCGACAATACCACGCCGGCTATCATTGCGTACGCCAACTCACTTTCGGATTGCTCGACATGGCCTGGCACACCGGCAACGGGAAAACGGACGATATCACCAAATTCGAACAGGAGGCCATCACCCCTACCCAACTGTTGCCGTTCACCGAAGGGACCCTTATCAGCACCCAGTTCTCCCATATCTTCGGAGGCGGCTATGCGGCCGGCTACTACGGCTATAAATGGGCGGAGGTACTCGATGCCGACGCCTTCTCCCTGTTTCAGGAGAAGGGGATATTCGACAAGGAGACGGCCCTCTCTTTCCGGAAGAATATTTTGGAGAAGGGGGATACGGAAGATCCCATGACCCTTT
>JAJQIP010000153.1 GCA_021199145.1 Porphyromonadaceae bacterium
GTATGATGAAACCCTTACAAGAGAAGCTCTCCAAATATGATGCTCCTCAGAAAGCGAAAAAGCTGGGGGTATACCCCTATTTTCGTAAGATAGAAAGCGAACAGGACACTGAAGTGATAATCAATGGGAAGAAGGTCCTTATGTTTGGCTCGAACAGTTATTTGGGGTTGACCAACCACCCGAAAATAAAAGAGGCTGCCGCTGCTGCGATTAAGAAATATGGAACAGGTTGTGCCGGTTCACGATTTCTCAATGGGACACTTGATATACATGTAGCGCTTGAAGAGCGGTTAGCCCGTTTTGTTGGGAAAGAGGAGGCTATTATCTATTCGACCGGTTTCCAGGTGAATATGGGAACAATCTCTTGTCTGACAGGTCGGGATGATTATATTATATGGGACGAACGAGATCATGCTTCCATTATTGAGGGGCGACGCCTTAGTTTCTCCAATGCTTTGAAATTCAAGCATAATGATATGGAGTCACTGGAAAAGGTGCTTAAATCATGCAGGGAAGATGCTGTGAAACTGATTGTTGTCGACGGGGTATTCAGCATGGAAGGTGATGTTGCCAACTTGCCGGTTATTGTTGACTTGGCTAAAAAGTACAATGCTTCGATATATGTTGATGAGGCGCATGGTATGGGTGTATTTGGACGTCAAGGACGAGGAGTTTGTGATCACTTTGGTGTGTCTGACGATGTCGATTGTATTATGGGAACGTTCAGCAAGTCTTTCGCATCTCTTGGCGGTTTCGTGGCGACTGATTCAATTACAGCCAATTATTTACGTCATAATTCTCGGTCGTACATATTCAGTGCCAGTATCACACCGGCATCAACAGCCGCTGTTTGGGCAGCGCTTGATATTATTGAAAGCGAACCGGAGCGGATTCAAAATCTTTGGGATGTTACCCATTATGCTTTGGATGGTTTCCACCGCATAGGCTGTGAAATAGGGAAGACAACAACTCCCATTATTCCTCTGTTTATCCGGGATAACAATAAAACATTCCAGGTAGTCCGAGACCTTTTTGAGGAGGGAATTTTCATCAATCCTGTCGTGGCTCCTGCCGTACCTTCGGAGGATACGTTGATCCGTTTTTCCCTTATGGCTACCCATACCCGGGAGCAGGTCGATTTTGCGTTGGAAAAGATTGAGAAGTGTTTCAAGAAGTACGATATTATTCGATAAGCTTCTCTATTTAATTATAAAGAAATCCGTCTCTTTTAAATAAAGGGGCGGATTTCTTTTCTCTGTATTGTTGTAGTTGTTATTTTTTTATGCCAAGTTTCTTCCGGATTTCTTTAGGAAGAGCTTTCTTGTTTACCATCAATGACATGGTCTTGTACGCTACGAAGGGACGGGAAAAGTAATAAAAGCCATCATATGGTGAAGCAGTTACTCCCCATGAGTTTTTTACTTTGTAATAAGGATTCCCGTTTTGGTCTACAGCCGTACCGATAATCACCATACCATGATCATCGGTTGTTTCATAGTTATCAAATGCTTCTTGTCGCATCTCTTGTGTGATAGTTTTCTCTCGTCCTGGTTTATCGAACGTATAAATCATTTTATCACGCTCTGCAGGTGAGAGGTCACCCCAACGGGCGGCATCGGTTTCATTCAGGTCAGTTATATCCATCTCAGGTACGATGGCGATGGCTTTTGTACGGCTGAAACCTTTTTCACTTACATCGGTACCCCATGCAACAGTATATCCATTATCAAGCGAATTATCGATAATGGACATCATCTCATCCAAAGGAACATTATAACAGGTGCCCCACGACCAATTATCGGGTACTTCGATGGCAAAAGTCGTGTAGAAGGGGTGATGTGTATATGAGGTGATATCGATATAATCATCTAATTGGATGGGGAGTGAGGCTGCAAACGATTGCGGTGTATATGTTTTCCCTTTATAAGTAAAAGTATCAGGCATGACTCCAAAATAAGCGTCAAGAATGCCATTTAATCCCCTCTGCCATGCTGTCGTGAGCTTACCCCCTTTACTATCAGCTGTGGCGATAACCGCATCGACATAAGCTTTCAAAACGGCATCAATCTCATTGAATTCGGGTAATTCAGAACCGTAGTTCAATCCTGGATAGACTTCTTCGGGTACAATTCCATAACTGCGTATTCCGTTCGTTACATCGTGGGAGGCTCCTCCTACAGCAAAATTGAGGCTACCGTGCAGACGTACATATTTTACGGCTTTTTCGAAATAAATATTACGCACAATCCACATCACAGAGAGATTGACCTCTTCTCCGCTAACTCGCCGTATCTCATCTTCAAGGAACGACAACGTTGAGAAACACCAACAGGTACCACTACGGTATTGGTTTTTAATAGAGTTTGTAGGAAGCACGTTCAGGTCGGTAAACACGTAGCCTTCTTCCTGGGGAATTTCCTCCTTTTCCGGCTCTTGTGCCGAAGCTATAAGGCATCCTCCGGCTAATGCAAGGGTAAACAGAAATTTTTTCATTGTGTTATGGTTTATAAGATGGTTTTCGAATGGGGTTCTACTTTCTTATGGAACAAAAATACGATAAAATTCTTATATCCCTACTTTTCGACCTTTATTTGCATAAAAACCGAGAATAATACAATATTTATTAAGTATTATTGAGGATTTAAGTGGAATAAATAAAGCATCGTACTTCCTCATTGAGGTACGATGCTTTATGAATAGTTGCTCAGAATGAGACTATATCTCTTCGATACGTTTGTATTTCGGGACAAGTGCTTTCATGATGCCCCAAGCAATGATATAGGCTACAGCACAGATACAGAAGATAATCATGTAGCCGGCTTGTTTACCTTCAAATCCCAAGAAGCGGAAGGCCGCTCCCATATTTTCTGAATAGTCAAATAATACTCCGGCTCCTTTATTGATAAGGAATGAACCTATACCTCCCGCCATACCGCCAATACCTGTAATGGTGGCAATGGCGCCTTTGGGGAACATATCTCCGATGGTCGAGAAGAGGTTAGCACTCCAAGCTTGGTGTCCTGCTCCAGCCAGTCCGATAATGATAGCCGGCCACCATACCGAGAAGGTACCTGCTCCTTGTGCGAATAGGGCAGGCAGGGGGAGAAACGCAAAGATGAGCATAGCCAACATACGTCCATCGTAGGGGTTCATCTTTTTCTTTTCAACGAATAGGCGAGGCAGATATCCTCCGAATATCGAAAGAACGGTAACGATGGCATACAACGTAATAATAAGGGCTATACCCATACCCGAACTCGATTTGTATCCGTATTGGTCGGAGAAGTAAGCCGGAGCCCAGAAAAGGTAAAACCACCACACGCCATCGGTGAAGAATTTACCGGCAATGAATGACCATGTCTGACGAAAACAGAAGCATTTCAAGAAAGGTATGCTCTTTTCTTCTTTTTTCTCATCTGTTTTAGCCGGTGTATCGTCATCTTGTAGGATGTACTCTAATTCCGCTTTATTTACATGTTTTGATTTTTCTGGTTTTTCATACATGAATAACCAGAATCCCATCCAAATAAAACCGAGTGCACCGATAATGACAAATGACATTTCCCATCCGCCACCTACATTGTGATCCTTGAAATATTGGGCCAGGAGAGGGATGGAAACGGGAGCGATAAGGGCACCGACCGAAGCTCCGGAATTGAAGATAGAGGTAGCAAAAGCACGGTCCTTCTTGGGGAAATATTCTGCTGTTACTTTAATAGCAGCAGGGAAGTTCCCGGATTCACCGAGAGCAAGGATACAGCGTGCTGCAATGAAGAGCCAAACACTCGTTGTGGCAATGGCAAGAGCGGCAGCAGTACCTGATTGTACAGCTGACATGGCGGCTGCTGACCCATATCCATTAATATGTACTGTAAGCCAACCGCAAACAGCGTGGGCACATGCGCCTAAGCTCCATACGCCGATGGCCCAGAGATATCCTTTTCTCGTTCCCATCCAATCCACGAATTTGCCGGCGAAGAGCATGCAAATAGCATAGATGATGGAGAAGATCGCCGTAATGGTGCCGTAGTTGTTATCGGTCCAATGGAATTCGGGAGCGATAAAGTCTTTCCAAGTAAGTGACAAGACTTGACGATCCATATAATTGACGGTTGTCGCTACGAAGAGCAACACGCACATCCACCATCGCCAGTTTGTCAGTAATTTAGTTGTTGTTGATGTTTGAGTCATAGGGTGTTTTTGTGGTAATTGATAATTAAAGGGTGAAATTGTCAAAGAGAGGCTGAAAGCCTCTCTTTGACAATTGGTTAACGGATTTCTTTGATAATGTCGAGAGCCCCTTTACAAAGGTCTGTAATTTTGCTCCATTCTTGGGCGGCAATGACATCTTTGGGGAAGAGATTACTCCCCATACCTACGCAAGTAACACCAGCCTTGAACCAACCTTCGAGGTTTTCACGGGTAGGTTTCACTCCGCCGGTTACCATAATTTTGCTCCAAGGCATAGGAGCCTTCAATCCCTTCACAAAAGCAGGGCCGAGTACATCACCGGGGAAGACTTTACATAAGTCACAACCCGATTCTTGGGCAAACCCTATCTCTGATACCGAGCCACAACCTGGGGTATAGGGTATAAGCCGACGATTACATACTTTTGAAATTTCAGGATTAAATAACGGACCTACTACAAAATTGGCTCCTAACTGTATGTACAGTGATGCTGTAGCCGGATCGACAACCGAACCTACACCCATTGCCATTTCAGGGCATTCTTTGGCGGCAAACTTTACCACTTCGTCAAATACTTCATGAGCGAAATCACCTCGGTTGGTAAATTCGAAAGCACGGACTCCACCTGCATAACAAGTTTTTACTACTTGTTTGGCAACTTCAACATCTTTGTTATAGAATACCGGAACCATGCCGGTAGAGGTCATTTTTTGAAGGACCTCGATTTTTGAAAATTTAGCCATAATAGTTATTATATGTATGAATTAGCATTTAAAAAGTTGGGCTATACACAGTCGGATTAGTTACCGGGAAACCCGTCCTGAAGCATCACCGCTCATCAGCTTCTCCACCTCTTCAACGGTTACCATGTTGTAGT
>JAJQIP010000138.1 GCA_021199145.1 Porphyromonadaceae bacterium
TACCCGCATCGTCGGCAGCGGCCGATGTGTATAAGAGCCAGATATAGCAAACTGTTGATTCGGTCGGGGAGGTATGACCAGGCTCAGGAACAGTTGGAAGCGGCGATTGCCCTTACCCCTACGGAAGATTTGTGGCAGACGCTTTTCCGGGTGTTGATTGAGAAAAATGATGTTCCGGCTCTCATTGAAGCCTCCCATCGGGCTATTGAAAGCGCCCCGGAAAACGGACAGTACTATTTGGTGGCGGCTTCTTCGCAATTGACGGCCGGTCTTTATGATGAGGCGGTAGCCGTTTTGCAGGAGGGGATGGCTTTGCCTAAAATAGTTTCGGATCCGCTGGTCTGTTCGGAATTTTATGCCCTTTTAGGAGATATCGCATTTCAACGGGGAGCATATGATGAATCGTGCGCCTATTATGAGAAGTCCTTGGAAAACAACCCGCAAAATTACGTGGCGTTGAACAATTACAGCTACTATCTGGCCCTCTTGGGAAAAGATCTGGACAAGGCCGAACGGATGAGCGGTGAGGTGATAAAGGTCAATCCCGATAACGCCACCTATTTGGATACATACGCTTGGGTCTATTTCAAGCAGAAACGCTACTCTTTGGCCCGTCTCTATCTGAAAAAAGCTATCGAACTTTCTCCGGAGGGAGGCGGTGAGATGTATGAACACTATGGAGATGTCTTATTTGTCCTGGGAGATGAGGCGGAGGCCCTCGAATGGTGGCAGAAGGCGGTCGAGTCGGGGGGAGGGTCATCTCTCTTGCAGCGCAAAATCGAAGAGAAAAAATATATCGCCGATGAATAGATGGGTTGTTGCAGGGCTGGCCCTTTTACTGGTCATGTCCGGTTGCCGTTCTCGTCGGACGGTGACGAAGGTGGAGGAACTTCCTCTGCCACAGGATGCCTCCCCGTCGGCCCTCTTTTCGGAAGCGTTGACCCGTTATGAAGAAGATACCTCCGCCTTGGTGAAGGCGTGGGCCTACCTCTCTTTGGGGAAGGGGGCTGTACGGAGTCGGGTCCAGATGCGTTGGTCGAGGGACCAGGCCTTGCAGGTGTCAATCCTTCCCCTTATGGGAATAGAGGTATGCCGGTTGGTCTTTACTCCGGATACACTCTATCTGATGGACCGTTATCACAAATGTTATGCGGCGGAATCGGTTACCGATTGCCGGCAGCGGTTGTCGTTTGACATTTCGTTCCAGGCGCTGCAGTCCCTCTTTTTGGCCCAGCCGTTTTTGTCGGGGAGGGAGATTTCCGCTGATGACGTTTCTCTTTTTGAGATGGCTCCCGATACGGTTCCGGGATACAGATTCACCTCTACCTGGGAGGCTGCGGATTATCGGTTTGACATTGACGAATATGCCTGCCTGGATATGGTTTCGTGCAATGAACGACTTTCCGGCAAGGGGCTGATAGGACGTTATTTTGACTATCATGTCGCCGATGATAAGGTGGTGCCTTTGCAAATGTCGGTCGCTCTGTCAGGATTTTTCTCCGAACCGATATCTTTCGTCTTTGAGAAAATGGATTTTGAATGGAATAAGCCACAAAATATATCAACGGCCGTGTCGTTACAATACAAAAGAGTGGATTTGCAAACATGGATAGGAACATTATTGCCGGAATGAAATATCTGTTTTTTCTCTCCTTTTGGTTGTTCTGTACGGGGATTTTATCCGCCCAGAACTCCAAACAGGTACAGACGCTGAAAAAACAGCAATCGACGGCGATGCAGAATATCAAATCGACCAACCAGCAGATTGGGAAGACGCAAAAGTCCCAATTGCAGGCGTTGCATCAACTGGATGCCCTCTCCGCTGAGATTGCCGTCGCCAAGGACAGCATAAAAAAGCTGAATGCCGAGGTGGGGGAGATGACCGCTCAAGAGAAAAAGATGAACGCCCAAATCGCTGAATTGGGACGGACGTTGAATCTCAAAAAAGAGAGTTATGCCAATGCTATCCGTACCATGTCGGTCCGGCGGGATAACCGGTATGATGCGCTGATGTTTGTCCTCTCCTCCTCTTCACTCGAACAGGCTTACCGGCGGTTCCGCTATTTGCAGGAGTTCTCGGCCTGGCGCAAACAGGAGGCTAAGGAGATTGCCCAACAGCGGGAGGCCTTGAATCACCAACGGGCCGAAGTGCTTCGTCTGCAGAGGGAGAAAGAGAAGGTCCTGGCGGCCCGTACGGAGGCCTCTAAAAAACTGGTCCGTCAACAGGGAGAACAACGGGCCATGGTCGCTTCGCTCAAGAAAAAGGAGCAGTCGTTGAGGCAGGAACTCAAGAAACAGCAGCAGCAGGCCGACGCTTTGGGCCGTCGTATACAGCAAGTCATTGAGGAGGAGGCCCGTAAAGCGGCCGTCGCCCAAAAGAGCGCCTCTTCTTCGAAAACTTCAACCCCTTCGGGATATCAGATGTCGAAGGATGAGGAGCAGCTCTCCAAAGACTTCGCCAAAAATCAGGGCAAATTGCCGACCCCCTTGTCGGGAAGTTATCGCATTATCTCCCATTTCGGGCTGCAGCAGCATCCCGACCTCAAATATGTGAAGGTCAATAACCAGGGCATCGATATGCAGACCCAACCGGGGACGAAGGCCCGTTCGGTATTCGATGGCGTGGTGACAAACATTTTCGTCATGCCGGGGTATAATACCTCCATCATCGTACGCCATGGAAATTATCTGACAATCTATTCCAATTTGAGCACCATATATGTGAAGACCGGGGATAAGGTAAAGACGGGCCAGGAACTCGGTGTTATCTACTCCGATCCGGAGGAGGACAACCGCACGGTACTTCACTTCCAAATCCGTAAAGAAACGACTAAATTGAATCCTGAGTTGTGGCTGAAGAAATGAGTTCTTTGTCGATGGTCCGGTACGAGCCTGCGTTAAGGAGTGAATGGAATGCCGCTGTGGAGGCTTCCCGTAACGGGACGTTCCTCTTTCATCGGGACTATATGGAGTATCATGCCGACCGTTTTCCCGACCATTCGTATTGTTTCTATTGGAAAGGGAGACTTATCGCTCTGCTTCCCGCCCATCAATCGGGGGATATGCTCTGTTCCCATGCCGGCCTCACGTACGGCGGACTGCTCCTTTTGCCGGCGGCGACGCTCCATCGGGTCTCGGCCATTTTCTCTCTTTTGGCCGAAACGCTTCCCAAGGAGGGAATGACCCGACTTCTGTACAAATGTATTCCGTATCACCTGCATCGGTACCCTGTGGAGGAGGACCGTTACCTTCTTTTCCGACGGGGGGCTCTCCTGACGGCCTGTAATGTTGCATCGGTGGTCGATTTGTCCGCCCCTTTGCGCTTCAGTGAGTTGCGCCTTCGGGGAATGCGCAAGGCGCAAGCCGCCGGAGTTGTTGTGGGGGAGAGTGAGGCATGGCCCGAATTTTGGTCTGTCCTGCAGGAGAATTTACGTCAACGCTTCGGGGCCGAACCGGTACATACCCTTGAAGAGATAGAGCGGTTACATGCCCTTTTTCCCGATAAGATACGCCTTTTTACGGCGACCGTCAACGGCCGAATAGAGGGAGGCACCGTGCTCTATGAGTGCGGTAATGTCGCTCGGACGCAATATATATCGGCCTCCCCGCAAGGGAAAGCGTGTGGTGCGCTCGACCTCCTTTTCGCCTATCTCCTGCAGGAGCGGTATGCCTCATTCCGCTATTTTGATTTCGGAACCTCCAACGGGGATAACGGCCGTTTCCTCAATGAGGGGTTGGTCGCACAAAAGGAGGGGTTTGGTGGCAGAAGTGTTGTGTATGAAACTTATTTGCTCACTTTTTAAATCGGTGTGATGGCGCAACCGGGCGAATCGACGCGGCTCTATCGCCGTATTGTGAAAGCGACAGGCCTTTTGGGAAGCGTGCAGCTCTTTTCCATTTTGTGCTCTATCGTGCGGAACAAATGTATCGCCTTGTGGTTAGGTCCCGCCGGGGTAGGTATCATAAGCCTGTATAACACATCGGTCGAAATGGTGGGTTCCCTTACGGGACTGGGATTGCGGCAGAGTGCTGTACGTAATGTCTCTCAGGCACAGGCTTCGGGTCGGGAGAGTTTCCTTGCGGACACGGTGACTATGTTGAGACGTTGGAGTTGCCTGACGGGTCTTTTGGGAGCTGTGGTGATGTTGTCGACAGCCCCCTTGTTGAGCCGGTTTACTTTTGGGGATGACCAACATATTTGGGGGTATGTGTGGTTGTCGTGCGCCTTGCTTTTTAATGCGTTGGTCTCGGGAGACCAGGCTATTCTGCAAGGAACACAACGGTTGCGGCAGCTCTCCAAATCTGTCGTGTTCGGTAATCTGGCCGCTTTGCTGCTCTCCTTGCCGTTGTACTATTTCTTCCGTTTTGAGGGAATTGTCCCCTCCCTGGTCTTATCGGCGGCAGCCACTCTTCTCTTCGTCTGGCTATATAGCCGGAAAGTGCTTCCAGGCAAGAGTGAAATCTCGTGGAGGGAAACCTATCGGAGGGGGCGCTGTATGGTGGTGTTGGGAATCTATATGACGGTGAGCGGCTTTTTGACCACCTTGTTCAATTACCTTTTTATCGCTTTCCTGCATCATACGGCCGGAGATACCGAATTGGGATATTATCAGTCGGGATATGCCGTGGTGACAAGGTATGTAGGACTTGTCCTGGCAGCTATGGCTACCGAATATTATCCCCGATTGGCCGCTGTGGAGGGGGATAACCGAGCCTTGGGTGTCCAGGTTGCTCGTCAGATAGAGACGGTCTTATTGTTGTTGGCCCCTATTGTCTCTTTCTTTTTGTTGCTGCAGGAGTGGGTGATGCGTCTGCTGTATACCGCTGAGTTCTTATGTGTCGAGACCTATTTTTCCTGGGCGATGGTCGGCGTATTGTTCAAGGCGATATCGTGGGCAATGGGCTTTGTCCTGTTGGCTAAAGGGAATGGCAAGCTCTTTCTGATTACGGAATTCGCTTCTGATTTTTGCAGTTTTCTGTTTCATGTCGGCGGGTATTCTTTGTGGGGATTGGAGGGGGCCGGAGTCGCTTGT
>JAJQIP010000143.1 GCA_021199145.1 Porphyromonadaceae bacterium
CTACGGATGCGAGCATTATATTGACGTACCGTTGCCCGATGCGGTGCGTCATGTGTAATATCTGGGGCAATCCGACAAAAAAGAGCGAAGAGATAAAGGCAGTGAATCTGAAGAGCCTGCCGAAACTCAAGTTCATCAATCTGACCGGTGGAGAACCATTTATTCGGGAAGATTTGGCGGAAATTGTGGAGGAGTGCTTTAGGCACACCGACCGCATTGTGATTTCTACTTCCGGATGGTTTGAGGATAAGGTGGTGGCTCTTGCCAAGCGATTTCCCAACATCGGTATACGCATAAGCATTGAAGGGTTGTCGCAAAAGAACGATGAACTTCGGGGACATGCCGGAGGATTTGACAAAGGGTTGCGCACCCTGCTTAAACTGAAACAGATGGGGTTGAAGGATATCGGCTTCGGCTGTACGGTATCGAACAACAACTCAAAGGATATGCTGGCGCTGTACCAGTTGTCGCTCTCATTGGGTATGGAGTTTGCCACGGCAGCATTCCACAACTCCTACTATTTCCACAAAGAGGATAATGTGATAACCAACAAGGAGGAGGTGTGTGGGGACTTCGAGCAGCTGATAACGTGGCAACTGAAGGAGAAGCAGCCCAAGAGTTGGTTTCGGGCCTGGTTCAACATGGGGTTGATAAACTATATTGAGGGCAACCGGAGGATGCTCCCTTGTGAGGCGGGGTCGGCTAATTTCTTTATCGACCCGTGGGGCGAGGTGTATCCTTGTAACGGCCTTGAAGATAAATTCTGGAAGGAGAGTATGGGGAATATCCATGAGGCACCGTTCCTGGAGATTTGGCAGAGCGAACAGGCGGAGAGGGTACGGCAGTGCGTACGGAAGTGCCCCAAGAACTGTTGGATGGTGGGGACCGCCAGTCCGGTGATGCACAAGTATATCAAATATCCTATGACCTGGGCTTTGAGGAACAAGCTTCGCAGTATGCAAGGTAAGTCCGCTTGTTTGGACAAGAAATGGTGTGATGTAGGGCAGGATCCTTGCCAAGGAGATTTGAGGGAAAAGTTTTAACGGCAAGAATTTTATGATAATAGACTATCTCTTTACCGCTGCAATTCCCATACTGCTATTCTTTTGTGTTTGGTGTGGCAGTAAAAAGTCTCCGAACCAGGACTCTTTTATGAATAAGGATTATACTAAAGTCCTGAAAGGGGCTTGTTGTATAATTGTAATCTTGGTACATATCCCCCTACAGTATCAAAACAAATTGCAGGATGGCATAGGAAGTTTTGCCTATATATGTGTAACCTTGTTTTTCTTGATTTCCGCCTATGGAATGAAATTAAGTGAGGAGGCAAAACCTGATTATATAAACCATTTTTGGAGGAACAGATTGGCTGCCTTGCTGATACCTGTAGCATTAATAAATGTTTGTGTTTGCATGTATCAGTGCTTAATATTATTTAACAATTGGGGGGGGGTAAAATCTCTGTTACGTGTTAACGACTATGTGATAGTCTTATTACAATATTGTCTATGGTTTTATTTGGTCTCCTTGGGTCGGAAACTGTATGGAGAGAGAATTCTAAATGCTTTATTGATTATCGGCATTGTTGTATCCAGTGCGGTAATGTATTTCTTTTTCGATAAAACGGGTTGGTGTTATGAAAGATGGGGCCTGTTGTGGGGATTGCTTTTGTATCTCAACTTACCCTTGATAAAGAAATACGTCGCTCCTAATTATAGGAAAATAATCGTTTTGGGAGTGATTGCCCTGACTTTGGGCGTTGCTTACCTGAAATTTAAGCCGGTGTTCTTTTGGGGAGAGTATTTGTTGAAGATTGTGTTGGGTATAGCGATTATAGCGTTGGTGTTCACACTTTCATCCAAAAGGATATGGGGCAACAAAGCTATCTTTTTTCTTGGGGATATTTCATACGAAGTATATCTCTCTCACGGATTCATTATGGCTTTACTTGCTCACTTCTGCCCTCAACTATCCTCTGGCTTGTTTGTGTTGTCAACAGTAATAGGAACAATCGTATTTTCTACTGCAATTCATGCTGTTGGAAAGCCATTAGTCAGCCTTTGCAGACATCGGTAATGATAATTTTTCATATGACTATGGGAAGTGTGTTTTTAGATAATGTGTATTCTTTTATTTAAGAAATGAAATTCTTCATAATACGAAGAGAATTATCTGTAAGATTTATATGAAGAAAGTGCCTAAATTTACCCCCCCCCCATATGTTAAAAACTGTGAACAATCGGATAGGGGCGGCTATGCTATAAAGAGATATGAATCAATAGATGGATTAAGGGCGATTTCCGCCTTTGGTATTGCCGCCATGCATGTGTTGGCGAATATCAAGAGTGGAAGGATGACTCTGGATGCCGCAAATTGTGTAGTGGGTTCTTTCACCAACTTTGTCTATCTGTTCTTTATAATCAGTGCCTTCGGTATGTGCTGCGGGTATTATGACCGGTTTAAATCGGGGACTGTGTCCATGAACGAATTCTATCGGAAACGATATCAACGGATATTGCCCTTTTTCGCTGTCCTGACGGTATTGGGGCTGGTGATGTCTCCGAGTGTGGGGTCTGTATGTGAATCGTTTGCAAATCTGACTTTGTGTTTCAACTTGTTGCCCAATCCTGATATACAGATTATCGGAGTGGGTTGGTTCTTGGGGTTGATATTCGTGTTTTACATGCTGTTCCCTTTCTTTGTTTTCCTGATGGATAACAAACGTAGAGCCTGGATTGTATTGGGAATAGCGATAATCTTCCATTTTGTAGCACAACTCTATTTCTTTACGGACAGGTTCATCGACTTTAATCCAGGACGACAGAATATCATTTTCAGTGCACCTTATTTTATAGCCGGTGGATTGGCCTATCTGTATCGTGCGGAATTGGCCAATATTTCGGGGAAATACCGCCACTGCGTATTGGCTGTCTGTTGGCTATTGTCTATAGGCTATTTCTTCCGCCCCGAATGGATAGATATCCACTTGTATATGATTGTGCTGTTTTGCTTGTGGCTGATTTATGCTATCGGGGGAGAGGGCAGGTTCTTGTCGAACAAAGTAATGAAATACCTGGGTGGCATATCCATGGAGATTTATCTGTGTCATATGGTCATATTCAGGATAGTGGAGAAGATTCATTTTGAGAAGTTCGTTCAGAACGTGAATCTGTTGTATATCCTTTCGGCTGTATGTACCATAATCGGTGCCATCGTTTTTTCGCATGTCCTGAAATATATGATTTTAGAAAAAATCCAATGGATTTGGTCGGGTAAAAGGACGATTACGCAAAATAGTTGATTAGCACAAGCCTCTGAATAGCATTCGGAGGCTTTTATATTTTTCTTATGAACACTCTTCGATTGTATGACTACCAGGAGCAGATGCTCCGGGAGATTGAGGACGTACTGTCTGAGCCGAGCACACAGTATGTGTTGACAGGCGGGAATAGGCGGCTGCGGCAGGGCCGGTCGGTGATGGTGCAGATGCCGACGGGAACGGGGAAGACTTTCCTCATGGCAGCGGTGATAGGCCGCTTCCTTGATCGTAACCCACAGGGTGGGGTATGGATTGTGGCGCACCGACGGGAGCTTGTGGCACAGATTCAGGAGATTCTCGCCAGATTTGGAATCGGTCGTCTTGCGGAGAGACGGAACGGCATCCGAGTGATGTCCATCCAATGGCTGTCGAGGCATGTCAGAGAGATTCAGACGGCACCTGGACTTATCGTCGTGGATGAGGCGCACCACTCGGTGGCTCCTACTTATCAGAAGTTGTGGGAGAGCTTCCCGGAGGCTCGGAAGCTTGGCATGACAGCTACACCGTGCCGGATGCAGAAGAGGGGGTTCCCACCGCTGTTTGACCAGTTGCTCACTTCGTGGAGCATCAATGAGTTTATCCGGAAGGGGCGGCTTTCGCTCTACGACTATGTGGTGATAAACCGGAACTCGGAGGAGCAGATTACCATCGACGGATTGAAAAAGCGAGGGGCCGACGGGGACTTCTCGACGGTGGAGATGGAGGAGAAGCTGAACACTGAGGCTATTATAGGCCGATTGTACAAGAGTGTGGAGCGGTACGCCAACGGGAAGAAGGGTATCGTCTATGCTATTGACATAAGGCATGCTCGGAAGATAGCGGAGCTGTATGCCCGCAACGGAATGCGGGCGGAGGCGATTGACAGCAAGACTCCGGCTCTGCGGAGAAAGAGGGTCGTGGAGGATTTCAAGGCCGGACGAATTGATTGTCTGGTGAATGTCAACCTGTTTGACGAGGGGTTTGATTGTCCCGACGTGGAGTTCATACAGATGGCTCGGCCGACCCTCTCGCTGTCGAAATATATGCAGATGATAGGGCGGGGGTTGCGGGTACATCCCGACAAGAAATTGTGCGTCATCATCGACAATGTGGGGCTGTACCGCCTCTTCGGACTGCCCAATGCGGAACGGGACTGGCCGGCTATGTTCGCTGGTGAGGTGGCTGGCAAAGGGAGTCTCCGACGGAAGCGGAAGGAGATACGGGTCATCAACAACGATATGGAGATTGTCGCCAGCCACAGCCATCTGTTGCCGCAGTCGAAGGAGGAGCGGGAACGGTATCTGGAACGGGTGGAGCCGTTCGAAAAGGACGGACGTTGGGGACTTCGTGTAGGGGAGGAGATTATACTGAATCCTATCTATATGAAGATAATGCCTTTTGTGGGGAAGTACAGTGCTTTTGAGTTGATTCCGAACAATTGGGGGGTGCTGCTTCGCAACGGGAAACAGTATATCCCGGCACAATTCCGCTCTATAGAGATTTTGCCTGACGGGGATGCCATCATGACCCGGAATGAGATTAGCCGGCGAAGGGTGCATCTCGACACGACTTTCAGCGATCCACAGGATCGGTGGGAGTGGTGGGGATTTAAGGGGCCATTCGGGGAAGGTCCCCACTCTTCGAGCGGGCATCACATGCTCTGCATGTGATGGGAAACCCATGCCGGAGGCAGGGAGAGAGG
>JAJQIP010000011.1 GCA_021199145.1 Porphyromonadaceae bacterium
ATGTATAGTAGATATTCCCTAAAAAGAGAAGGTCGTTGTATAAAGGAACTTCGTAGTTTTGGCTTTGCGCCACGGTAATGGCTATGCCCCTTGTGAATAGAAGCATTATGCACAACCATTTTATTCCTTTGTTGGTCAGGGACATCGATAAAATTCTTTTTATGGATTCTCAGAGAAAGGGTTGTATCTCCCTGCCGGATATATATCGGCAGGAAGATACAATCTCAAAAAGATTAGTCTGCATCAATACTTGTGGGAGCCACACCAGGTGTAAGGGGTTGGTTTACCAGGAAGTCTTCGGTCGAGTTATTGGTGTCTTGATAGTAAACACGGCCATTCTCTATATTGATGGCTTTGCGGCGGATGCATTGTCCAGACCAAGCATAGGCCCATGTATATCCGGCATCATCACGTTCGAGAACGCTGCGTTGGGAAAGTTCTCCTGCAGCAACATCATCTTCGTCTGCAATTTGAACAGCATCAAGTACATATTGACGAGGAATCATCAAGAAGGGAGTTGTCGAAGAAGAGTTTGGCATTGTCATTATATTTTCCGAGTTAGCTGCATAATCGGTAGCATTGACCCCTTCCGGCAATTTGGCGAGGATAATTCCTTGGCCAAAAGCTCCACTACAGAAATAGAATGAAGCATTGACATCGTAGATTACGGTCATGTTGTCTGTGGGATAGTCGGTATCGGTGTAAGATGAAGATGTAAGATAGGCTTCCCAATCGGCATTGCTCAAATCCGGGCATACATCATAGACAGCGGAATGGTCGGTAGCATCTTGGGCGATAACGACACTTTCACCTGGTTGTAAAGGATAGTCTGTACCGTTGCCAGGGAATGCTAATACATAATCGAGCAGGGGGTACTTTTCCAAAGAGTTGCCATTTTCATCTACCCATACAGCTGTGGAAGTACTACTGGTGTAATCCATATGCCCAATAATGCATTGGTCGAGATATTGTACTTCATCGGAATTGTTGACAATTTCCCAATACATATCCTTAAAGTAATAGGAATAGGACGAAACATAAATCTCTTTGAAGATAAGTGTAGAGGCCATTACTTCATTTAAGTCAATGGTGATGCTCTCATCGTTGTAAAGTTGGACAGACGCACTGCCGCTCAGTTTGCTGTCTGCCGATACTTCAGCTTCTACTTTTACGGTGTATGTTCCCGCAGGTAAGTTTTCAAACGTAGCGGTGAGACTACTTTCGGCATCTATAGAGAGGTTATAGGCCGCTGCTGTTTGAGCATTAGTGGCTGTAAAATTCAAATCCCCAATATCCGTAGCGGAGATTTCTTCAGGAAGAGTCACGGTGACATCCAATGAATAGATTTTTGTTGCATTGTCATCGTCATCGCTGCAGGAGAGACCTGTAAAGCCAAATCCAAGAGCGAGAATCACAGGGAGAAAAATTCCATTTTTCATTTTTTAAAATTTTAGTTAGATATTAAGATTTCAGTGCTTTTTGAATTTAATATTGTCTATTTTAATTCGGAGCTCCGCTCCAAAATAGAGGTCGCTGAAGAGTTGTGTATAACCAGTCGATGTATAATTGGTATGGTAACGGGAGGAGGCGGTGAAGTTATTGGCCATGAAAGAAAAGTCGAGCCAAGAACCTATTTCTTTGGTCAACCGGAAGTTGAGCATGACCCATGGTTTATAGATTTCGTTACTATAAGCAGTTACCAAGGAGGTCGAGACCATCCGTTTCAGGGTGACATCGTCGTTGTATGACGATATCCATCTGTGATATTCCCACTCACTGTCGTAATATCCTATCGGGTCTACATTCAGATAGCCTGTTGAACTGTCGAGGTAGAAGAGGTCATCACCTGCTCCGTTTTTCCATATTGATTTTTCCCGTTCATACCAGACAACTTGTATGGTAGTTGAGAAAATCAGTTGGATTTTAGGAATATGGGTAATGAAGCGGAAGTTGGTGTTAATGCGGTCTTGCAAAGTACCACTTCCACCTGGCATCTCTTTTATATAGGGATAGGTGTTATCAATTGTCGAAAAATAGGAATTGGGTGAGGTACGCTTAATGTTGAACCAGGCCCCATCGATGATTAGAGAAGTCCGTAATGGTCTTATCTGTCCGAAATCGATGGTATATTCAATTCCCTTTTTTTCGCTTTTAGAACGGTTGTCGGGCGTTGAATAGGTTACCCACCGTCCTGAGGAGGTTGAGGTCGCTGTCTGGATTGTGCCCGTATTATCAGTATAGGTTACCTCCCCATTTTGAAATTGTAGATTGGTCGCCTCAGAAGGAACGTTGTATGTTTTATAGGTTGCATAATAGGGCGTTGATGCAAATCCGAATTCATTGGTATGTCTTTCTTGGAAATAGGTAATAAATCCTGAGAAGTGTTTTCTTGTATTTTTCCCTATATCAAAACTGATGCCGACCTCCCATTTAAAACTTTTTGCCGGTTTTAGTTCTGAATTCTCGAGTCCAGTTATCGCATGGGTTGTAATGATGGCCAATTGGTCTTGGGGTTGATCACTATTCTTTATGGCCAAAGAGGCAAAGTCGAAGTAGGCGTTATCGGGATAAAGGTAAAGTAGTGTGGGAAGTTTATAAGATACTCCCGCACCTCCTGTCAAAGAAAAATCTCGCACGAGTTTGTTGTTTTCCCTATTGAGAAGTTGGTACGACAGGTTGATACGTGGTTCTGTCACGAAAATATTGTCGTGTTTAGCAGAAGCATCAAGGAACATATTGGTCAGTCGGACACCTGCTTGTGCATTGATAATGGTAGTACCCATATGACCTTGTGTCTTGTCTTCAATAAAAATTCCCAAATTGCTCATAGCTGGGATGTCCCTGTAAGAACGGGGCCGTAGCGATTGGGCAGATGAAGCACTCAGTGGTGGAAGGTTTATATCGAATATCAGTCCACGACCATTGTTATCGTCGTAACGCCAATCCGCCCCGACTTTTATCTGGGTATAGTCTCTTCTCCCAAATTCGATGTTTCGGTTGGCTTTCAACTGGAGGTATATATTCAATGGCTTTCCATCAATAGTATAGTCCGAATAATATGCAGCCGGAATAAAAGTCGCTTCATATTCTCCACTCTCCTTTACATTATTTGATACATTGCGCGAGGTATAGACATATTCGTGCATCTCTTCTTTTTGGTGAGCCCAAGAGACCATTCCGTTGAGATCGAGTGTTGATATGCACAGGGAATTAAGGTACCATGTATTTTCTATATTGATACGGAAACCGCTGTTGAAATTTTTGAAGGTGTTGTCAAACTCGTCCATCTGAGCGTCTTTACGACTTGTGTTTACATTGGTGTAAAAAGAGCCTTTAATATTGATGGACAAGGGTTTCCCATTGATGTCGAATAGATTGCTATAACCAAGCGTACCGGTTACCCGTTCAAATCCGAGATACCGTTTGCGGGTATCGTCATACGATTGAGACCAGTCAATTCCAAAATTGACCGCTCCTCCTCGTTTCAAACGGAATCCTTTTCCTGCATAGACCATTTTGGAAAAAGGATCAGCTTTGAATTTTATTTCAAAAGGAGTTGCACCGCTTTTAGTTTTGACAATGACAGCTCCAGAAGTAAGGTTCCCGTATTCGACGGAAGGGATGCCTCGGATTA
Source organism: Porphyromonadaceae bacterium (assembly GCA_021199145.1). GTDB lineage: Bacteria > Bacteroidota > Bacteroidia > Bacteroidales > UBA11471 > Caccoplasma. Next base: position 3,635 of record JAJQIP010000011.1, read on the forward strand.
CCTCCATATATTCAATGTTATCGGGCGAGATAATACGGGTATCAATCCCTCGTCCAGCTGATGTTTGGTCTTTCATTTTGGATTCCGATAAGGCGGACGAAGAGCCTGTGTATGCCGTCGAAACCGTCTGCATGTTTCCATCGTTCGAGAGGGGGGAGCCATCAACAATTACTGATGTGCCAAGGGCGTTGTTCGCATCACTGTTATCAATTTCCCGTATATAGACTTGTCCTAACGTATTAATGCTTGGGTTAGTTGTGAGATTACCTGGTACTAACTGCATCATGTCATCAAGGCTCTTGGGCTGGATATGCTGTATAGCCGATTCTCCTATACGTGAACTTGAACCCATAGCTCCTTGTTTTGCTGTCACATCAATTTCATCCAATCCTATGCTGAGTGGGGATAGATAAATTTCAAGTTTTTTCCCATACGGTATGGTAATTTTCCCTTCCTCTGTTTGATACCCGAGATAGGTAATCGTATAGGTGTATTCGCCGGGTTTTAATCCTGTAAATAGGAAATTCCCGTTTTTATCGGAATAGGTAGCGATACGGCTGTCGAGAATGACGGATGCTATTTCGATGGGAGTGTTTTCATCTTTGCTGAGAATCCGTCCCGATAGGCTTTCGGTATTGTTTTGTGAAAAGATATTTTGACTTGTCAGCAAAAACAATGTGATAAACACAATAGGAGAAAATATATGCTTTGGGAACTTTCCCGTCATAAATATTTTTTGAAAGTAATTATTGTTGCCGGTAAATGTCATTATTTAGTTTCGTCCTACATAACAAGTCGAAAGATTATTTAGATTGAATATAAATAATAACAATTTTTACACTTTATTCGAGTTGGAAATATGTCAAATTTTATTTTTTAAAGATTTTTCCTACATTTTTCAAAGAACAAATGTAATTACTTTATTTTAGTCTTGAAAAACTTTTTTATATTTTTTTTGAAAAGTGCGATTTATTTATGCCAAATTACTGAATTTTGATAAACGAAAGCTATTCTTTTCCTACAAATGATGAGTTTTTCCCAAAAATGGAACGGCGGTTCAGCTGTTCGACCAGTTGATCTTTATAGGAATCGGAGATAGGAATGTAAGTTTTCCCAAAAACAATGCGGTTGCGTTCTATGATTTTGATTTTATCCATTTGTACGATAAATGAGCGATGTACCCGTACAAATTTCTGTTGGGGCAACTGTTCTTCGAGCGATTTCAAACTCATGAGTGAAAGAATAGGGCGTGCCTCATCTTCGATGTAAATCTTTACATAGTCTTTCAGCCCTTCAATATAGAGTATCTTGGAGAGATTGATTTGAATGAGTTTGTATTCACTCTTTACAAATATCGACTCTGGAGCGGCATCCGGTGTGTGAGTTAGCTGAGTGTCCTTTTCAAACCATTGCCGTGCTTTCTCACAGGCTTGTAGGAAATCGGCATATGAAAAGGGCTTGAGTAGATAGTCGAGCGCATTGACTCGGTAACTGTCTACGGCATATTGTTCGAAGGCTGTTGTAAATATCACTCGGCATCGATTTCCCACAATACGGGTGAATTCCAAACCATTGACTTCGGGCATTTGTATATCGAGGAAAAGCAAATCAGGTAATGAGTCGTTTGTAAGTTCTCCCATAGCCGTTACAGCGCTGGTATAGGTCCCCGTAAGTTCGAGAAAAGGGGTTTTCTCTACATATGTTTTCAATAGACTTACAGCCAAAGGCTCATCATCAATAATCGCACACTTTAATTTCATGGTTGTACGGGTTGGGTCAATAGGTCCAATACAGAACAATAGGTGTCTTTGTTTTCTGTAATTTCAAAGGTGTACTGGTCGGGATATAGTATGTCGAGACGTTTCCGCAGATTGTCGAGGCCAATCCCCGATCCGCTTTTGTCATCTGTTCCTTTAGGAAAGTTGCTGTTTTCAATATGGCAGATAATATGGTCACCTTCGACTGATATGTCAATGTGAACAAACGAAGGGAGTGTGTTGCTTACTCCATGTTTGAAAGCGTTTTCAATGAGAGAAATAAAAAGGAGCGGTGCCACTTCAATTGAATTTTCCCCTATAGGAAGACTTATCGACAGTTCGGTATTCGAGGCTAATCGCAAACGCATGAGTTCAACGTAATTGTGAATAAAATCCATCTCTTTCGAAAGTGGAACGTAGCGTGGCGTATTGCCGTAAAGGACATAACGCATCAGTTTGCTTAATTCAATAATAGCTTGTTGCGCCTTTTCAGGAGAAAGAGTGATGAGGGAATAGATATTATTGAGGGTGTTGAAGAGAAAGTGAGGGTTAATTTGGCTTTTCAATGTTTTCAATTCAGCTTCTACTTTTTCTCTCTCTACGGTTTCCAGTTCCTTTTCAATGAAGATCCACCGGTTTGTCATTTTTACGGCAATGCTCATACCTGCCGCTAAGACAAGGGGGATTAAGTCTCGGAAAAAGAAACCGAACAGGGCCTGTATAAATCCTTCCGGATGCGGCGGCATGCTTGTGTCGAGATAATAGTGGCGTACAGCATACATAATTAAAGAGATTCCTAAAATAAGGATGATGTTAAATACGAAAAAATAGGCGATAGGTTTCTCTTTTTTAAAAAGAAATTTATCAATCAACAGGCCATAATTGACGTAAAAGACAATCAATAGTGTGAGCGGTATCAGTGAGAGGCGCAGGTAGTGCTGAAGATAATCAGGTGAGGCATGGTCAGAAAAGAGCAGGGGGAGTCCAAAAATAATGACCCACCCTGCTATGTGTATGAAGAGACTGGCTCTTTTACGATTTATGTCTCTTGTTTTCATTTTTCAGACTATTCATATCTGATGGCCTCAATAGGATCGAGATCGGCTGCCTTTTTAGCCGGATACCAGCCAAAGAACACCCCTGTCAACGTACATACGGCAAAGGAGAGGAATACACTCCAGGATTGTATGTAAATGGGCCAGTGCGCTATATTTTTTACGACCCAACTGGCCCCACAGCCCAATATGACTCCAATAATACCTCCGGTAATACTTATGAGGATGGCTTCAATAAGGAATTGCGAAAGAATATCGATGCCTCGTGCCCCCACACTCATACGCAAACCGATTTCCCGGGTACGTTCGGTAACACTTACATACATGATATTCATGATACCGATACCTCCTACGATAAGCGATATACCGGCGATGCAAGCCAAGAGGGTGGTCATAAGGTTGGTTGTGGTGCTAAGCATGGAGCTTAGCTCTTGTTGACTGCGAATGTTAAAATCATCTTCGTCATCCTCTTTTAGCTTGTGTTCCCGACGAAGTATTGTCGTTATTTCGTCTGTAGCGTAATCTGTCATATCCTCCGACAAAGCCGAAGCAAAAATACCCTGTAGATAGGTAACCGCAAGCAACCGTTTCATAACGGTAGTGTAGGGGGCAAGAACAATGTCGTCTTGGTCTTGTCCCATTGCGTTGTATCCTTTCGACTGGAGAACGCCGATGACCTTGAAAGGTATTTTGTTGAACCGGATAACCTCACCAATCGGGTCATTACCATCGGGGAAAAGATTGTCGATGATGGTTTTCCCGATAATGCACACTTTGGCGGAACTTTGAATGTCGGCTTCAGTGAACATAGTCCCGTCTTCAATTTTCAGTTGGCGGATGTCGAGATAGTCCAGGCCCACCCCATTGACAGATGAGGGGTAGTTGTTGTTACCACAGATGAGTTGCCCCGAAGAGGATACGTTGGGACTGATGCCGGCCAGGAATTTAGTCTCATTGCGTAGGGTTTCATAATTTTCGAGTTTCAGTGTCTGCATTTCCGATGCATCACGTCGTACACCTCCTCTTTTGTCACCACCGGGATGTATCATAATTACATTTGACCCCATTTCCGAAATCTGAGCTTGTATACTTTTCTTGGAGCCTTGTCCAATGGCCAGCATGGTGATGACCGAGGCGACACCAATGATAATCCCCAACATGGTGAGAAATGCGCGTAACTTATTATTGGCCAAGGCGCGCATAGCTATTTTAAAGAGATTCGTTATATTCATAGGTCGGTTTTATTCTTCATCGTTTTTCGGTAGTTCGGCCAATGCTTTTTCTGCTGAGAGAATGTTATCGTTTGTCACATCTTCTATGACATGTCCGTCACGCAAGCGGATGGTGCGGCTACTGTATTGCGATATTTCAGGGTTGTGGGTGACGAATATAATGGTACGTCCTTCTTGGTGTAATTTTTGAAAGAGCACGAGAATTTCAAACGATGTATGGGTATCAAGGTTACCCGTTGCTTCATCGGCTAAAATTACAGCGGGGTTGTTAACCAATGCCCGGGCAATGGCCACCCGTTGCATTTGTCCGCCAGACATCTGGTTCGATTTATGCTCGAGCCTGTCTCCTAATCCCACAGCTTGCAGCGCTTCGATGGAACGACGACGGCGTTCGGTAGATCCTACTGCCGTGTTGTACATAAGGGGAAGTTCCACATTTTCAACCGCTGTCGTTTTGGGCAGCAGATTATAGTTTTGGAATACAAAACCGATTTTTCGATTCCGTAAAATGGCCCGGGCAGATTTGCTCATGGCGCGTACCGAAATGTTATCGAGCAGGTATTCACCGCTTGTCGGGGTATCGAGGCAACCTAAGGTGTTGAGCAAAGTCGATTTGCCAGAACCCGATGTTCCCATGATGGTAACAAATTCACCTTCTTCAATTGTGAACGAGACCCCACGCAAGGCATGGACGATTTCATCTCCCACTTTGAAGTCCCGTTTGATATTTTGCAATTCGATAACTTTTTTGCCCATTATCGTCAAGGTTGATTATTTGCTTTTCTTTTTATTTCTTCCCGGAGGAGTCGGCATGAAAGGACTTCTTTCCGTATTGTCATTGTCTTCTGTTGTCGTGACTGTTGATGATGTACCGAAGATAGCCTCTTCTATGATGACCTCTCCTTCTTCAAGCCCGTCGAGAATTTCTGTCATGATACCGTTGCTGATACCTACGTTTACAGGGTGTGCCGTAAAGGTATTTCCTACATATGACCATACTTTGGCTGTCCCTTCACAATCTTCGATAATGGCATTTTTATCTACCAAAGGATATTCGGGGGTAAATCGTAAAGCTTTTGCCGGTACACTCAATACATCGTGCTTGTCGAGGGTATAAATGGTAACGTTGGCTGTCAATCGGGGCTTCAGTTTCAAGTCGGGATTCGGAGCTGAAATGATTACTTCGTAGGTAACGACCGTTTCGCTTGTTGAAGTGCTTGAACTGTTGGTGCTACCCAGCCGGATTTGAAGGACTTGCCCTTCGAAGACATCATTAGGGTATGCGTCTACTGTGAAAGAGACCCGTTGACCTTCCTCCACACCTCCTATATCAGCTTCGTCCACATCAGCGACTACCTCCATTTGGGTTAAGTCTGCAGCAATATTGAAAAGAGTCGGTGTCGAATAACCTGATGCTACGGTCTGTCCTTCCTCTACATCCCGACTGGTAACAATACCATCGATGGGCGAAGTGATAATGGCATAGGAGAGGTTTCGTTCAGCTTTGGCGAGCGAGGCTTTGCTATTTTCGAACGCACTTTTTGATTTTTTGTAGTTGTACTCCGAGTCATCATATTCCTGTTCGCTGATGAGGGCTTGTTTGTATAGCTTTTTGTTCCGGATAAAATTTTTCCGTTGATATTCATATTCAGCCAAATTGCCGTCGTAGGTGGCTTTTGCCGATTCCAAATCACTTTCAAGGGTTACCTTATCCATTTCGGCAATAAGTTGGCCCTCCTTTACGACAGAATTGTAATCCACATAGATTTTGGCAATGATACCTGATACTTGTGTCCCGACTTCGACTTCGGTTACAGGTTCAATAGTACCTGTAGCAGTAACCGATTTGGAGATATCACTACGTCCTACGGAGACAGTTGCGTAAGAAATCTGGTTCTTTTTCCCGGTATTATCGAAATAGAGGTAGGCTCCAACAGCTACTACGATAATAACGATAATGGCGATGATAATTCCTTTTTTCATATTGTGTGTTATTATTTACGTTTACAATGAGATAGGTTTGTTTTGATATACATTCAACAACAGGCGGTTGAGTATAGCCATATATTTAGCTTGCAGTGCCTTTTGCTCGGCTATAAGCAAGTTGTTTTTTTCGGTGAGTAGTTCGAGGGTATTGGCCATTCCTTGATTGAATTTCTCTTGTATCAAAGCATAGCTAGCTTCTGTAGCTTTTACTTGTTCTTGAGCCGAAATATATTGTTCTTGAGCTGCTTTTACTTCAAGGTAGAGATTCTCGATTTCACTCAACAAGTTTTTCTTCGTATTTTCCAATTCAAGTTCGGCGGTGGTCATGGCAATGCGGGCTTTTGATACAGCCGAACGGGTATCGCGATTGCTATAAATAGGTATAGAGAGGGATAATCCTAACGATTCGCTAAGTTTGTTTTTCATTTGGGATCTGGTGTTTGTGGATGATGTCGAGAAATGTCCTGTGCTTACTCCCGCTGAAAATGAGAGGCTGGGTGAGAAGCCTGATTTAGCATTTCTGAGTTCAAGCTTTGAAGCAGTGATGTTCAACTCGCTGTACTTGATAGTAGGCATATAGGCGAGGGCCATCTGATATATTTCGTTTTGAGTTGCAAGTGGCATCAGCACGTCTGTATCGTCAAGAGTCGGCGTAACTACCTCAATGTTCTCATCAATCCCTAATTCCAGCAATTGTTTCAAAGTCAATTGGTTTTGCGCCAATGTGTTTTGAGAAACGACCAGTTGATACTTATCACTGCTGTATTGTGATACAAGTTGGGCATAGTCACTCTCCGACAGTGTCCCTGCATTTTTTAATTTTTCCCCTCGCTCACATTGCGCTTTCGAAACCTCCACCGTTTGTTGGTTGATAAGAATGGCTTCTTGGGCGTAGAGAATTTGCAGGTAGCCCGATATGATGGCGGATTCAATATTATCGAACGTCTCTTCGAGGGAGGCTGATTGCATCTCTTCCGCCACTTGCTGCGATTTGATTTGGTTCAACATCTTCCCCCCGTTGAAAAGGGTCAAGGAACTCCGCAGATTGTAAGATCCTGAAATTTGGTTCTTATCACTACTGGTGTTCCCTGTCTGAGCATAAATATCCAACATGTCGTCACTGCCATTTGCCGTTTGAACGAATGGCGTATTGGTGTATTGATAGCTGACACCGGCTGTCAAAGAGGGAAAGAGTTTAGACTTGGCGTTTTTCGTATCAATTTTGCTGCTTTCGAGCGAAAGACGGCTTTGTTTCAGCTCGATATTTTGCTCATAGGCATATTGCAAACAATCTTCAAGACTCCATGCCTGCTTCTTTTCCTGTGCCGTAAGCGTTGTGACAGCAAGAAGAAGGCAACTGGAGAGGGTGAATAGATGTAGATGTTTCATAGAGTTCGATAATAATTTTGCGCAAAAGTAGATATCCATTTTTTCTTTCCCAAATAGAGCCTAAAAAAAAACCTATTTTATCGACGAATCCGATTTTTTTCTTTCCAAATGGCTGGTTATGTTTAGTCTTTTTTGCCCTCTTTCTTGGTAGAATCGGGGAGTTTGTCAATCCAATTTTGTTTATAGGCAAAATGAGTCAAATGCGCCGTCAACCACTGCTACCGTACCGGAGACAAAACGGGAAGCATCACTGATAAGGTAGTGTATGGTGCCACATAGTTCATCGGGTGTACCGAAACGTCCGAAGGGTGTGTGGGCAATAATGGCTTTTCCTCGTGCCGTCAGGGAACCATCAGAGTCGGTAAGCAGTGTGCGGTTTTGTTCTGTAAGGAAAAACCCCGGTGCAATGGCGTTTACGCGAATGCTGTCACCGAATTTAGTGGCCATTTCCACTGCCATATAGCGGGTGAATTGTTGTACGGCAGCTTTTGCCGAGGTGTAGCCGACCACTCGGGTAAGAGGGCGTAAAGCCGATTCAGAACTGAAATTGACAATAGCACCACTTTTATGCTTGGCCATGTCTTCGGCAAAGACTTGTGTGGGAAGTACAGTCCCCACAAGATTGAGGTCGACCACCTTTTTAAAATCATCCATTGACATATCGAAAAAGGTCTTGTCCGTGGGAATCGTTGCTCCCTGCATATTGCCTCCCGCTGCATTGATGAGTACATTGATGCGGCCAAGGCGTTTTATGATTTCGTCCCGACATTGTTCGAGAGAAGGGCGGTCGAGAACATCACATTGAATGAACCATGCAGTTCCTCCTGCTTGAATGATTTCCTCTTCCAATTTTTCCCCTCGTTCGCAGTTTCTGCCGATTACAACCATAATTGCGCCTTCTTGTGCCAGATAGCGGGATATGCAGCTTCCTAATACTCCGGTCGCTCCCGTCATAACAACCGTTTTGCCAGAGATGTCGAATAGTCCGTTCATGTTCCAATGATTTATTTTGAGTTACGAAATCGTTGTCGCAAAGATAAGAAAAATGTGCGTTTTATTTTCAGTCAGAATAAATGGGTATGAGCTATTTATTATCTGAAATTTATAGAGAAATCTCTTGAAGGGATTCAAAGAATTTGGAGATATGGCAAAGATGCCATATCTTTGAGCGTAAACCGTGTGCTTGCTAACCACGTAAAAAACAAGATTCATGAAACGTTCTGTCGATGTATTGTTTGCTTTGATGGGAATCCTTTTTTGTGTATGTCTTATCATTGCGAATATTTTAGAGGTAAAAATCATTTCAATCGGTTCCCTTACCCTTACAGGTGGTATTATCGTATTTCCCATTTCCTATATTATTAATGATTGTGTGGTTGAGGTTTGGGGATATCGTAAGGCCCGTTTGCTTATTTGGACGGGCTTTGCCGCTAATTTTATAGCGGTGCTGTTTATTCAATTGGCTGTATGGTTGCCTGCAGCGTCGGTATGGTCACAACAGGAGGCGTTTGCTTCTCTTTTCGGGCTTACGCCTCGAATTGTCTTGGCCAGTTTCATCGCTTTTTTGATAGGTTCTTTTATCAATGCTTCTGTGATGAGCCGTATGAAATTGATTTCGGCTGGAGCTCATTTCTCCTTACGGGCTATTGTCTCCACCGTGTTTGGTGAGGGAGGAGATTCCCTGCTGTTTTTCCCGTTGGCTTTTGGCGGAATTTTGCCCATAAAAACGATAGGAATGTTGATTCTTTCCCAGACGTTATTAAAGTCGGCTTATGAAGTCGTGATACTTCCTATCACTATTCGGGTTGTTCGTTGGGTGAAACAGCATTCTGGCACTGACGAATATGACAAGGATGTATCATACAATATCTTTAAAATAAAAAATCTATAAATCTTTGTCGGAGCGAGTCAAGGAATTTGTCATCGATTCTTTTCGGATAGACTTTTTCTATTTGCCAGAAAATCTCTGTAGATAGAATTTTTTGTTTTGAAGCATTCTTCTTATTTTTGCGAAAAACCTATCCTAACATGGAAAAAATAGAAAGAGACCGTATCATACGGTTAATCAAGCGGGAGGTTGTCCCGGCTATTGGCTGTACCGAGCCTATTGCTGTCGCTTTATGTGTGTCGGAGGCGGCTCATTTATTAGAGAAAAAACCGGAGAAGATATCTCTGTTTTTAAGTGCGAATATTTTGAAGAACGCCATGGGCGTAGGTATCCCTGGCACAGGTATGATTGGTTTGCCCATTGCTGTCGCATTAGGTGCATTGGCCGGAAATCCCGCTTACGAACTTGAGGTCTTGAAGGATGTTACTCCAGAAGATGTAGAACGGGGGAAACAGTATATTGCTGAAGAGCGCATCGACATACAGCTCAAGAAAGATATTTCCGAAAAGCTATATATTGAAGTCACCGTGTCGGCTGGAAATGACTGTGCAACCGCGATTATTGCGGGCGGACATACTACTTTTGTCTATAAGGAGAGGTGCGGACAAGTATTGCTCGACAAGCGTACTCCTTCTACTGAAGAAGCCCAGGATGAAAAGTTGCCTCTTACTTTGCGGAAAGTGTATGATTTTGCCATGACTGCTCCGCTTGATGAAATTTCTTTCATCCTCGAATCGGCCCGTCTTAACAGGGCGGCGGCTGAAGCTTCTTTCAAGGGCGATTATGGACATTCGTTGGGCAAGTCCTTGCAAGATGACAATGAGCGACGCATCATGGGAGATAGTGTTTTCTCCCATATCCTTTCGTGTACTTCCGGGGCCTGTGATGCCCGTATGGCTGGTGCTATGATTCCTGTCATGAGTAATTCGGGCAGTGGGAATCAGGGTATTGCGGCAACTTTACCCGTTGTAGTCTATGCCGAAGAAAATAGAAAGAGCCGGGAAGAGTTAATTCGGGCTTTGGTATTGAGCCATTTAACCGTGATTTATATTAAGCAGGATCTTGGCCGTCTTTCCGCTATTTGTGGTTGTGTAGTTGCCGCCACAGGTTCAAGTTGTGGTATTACCTATTTGATGGGAGGAGCTTATGAAGAGGTGACCTATGCGGTGAAAAATATGATTGCCACTCTTACGGGTATGGTTTGTGACGGAGCAAAACCAAGTTGTGCTTTGAAATTGACCAGTGGCGTTTCCACCGCTCTCTTCTCGGCCATGTTGGCTATGGAACATAAATGTGTCACGGCCGTCGAAGGAATTATTGAGGATGATGTAGACCGTACTATACACAACTTGACCCGTATCGGTTCGCAAGGAATGAATGAGACCGACCGGCTCATCCTGGATATCATGACTCATAAGTGTCCGTAAGCATACGGGTAGTCTTGCTTTCTCAGAATTTGCTGTTATGGGAGGAAGTTTGACAGATTAGAAGGGATAACCTACGGCGAAGTGGAAAGCAGCATCCCGACTGAATGAGTGATGGGCAATGAGCCAAGGTCGGTTGCCAATGCAGGAGGGATCATACATTTTCATGCCCATATCGACCCTGATGAGGAAGTAATTGAAGTCGAGACGTATGCCTGCACCATAGGCTAAAGCGATTTCTTTGTAAAATGAGTTGAACTTGAAACTGCCCCCGGGTTGGGAATCGTATTCCTTGATGGTCCAAACATTTCCAGCATCCAGACAGGCCGCCAATTCCAATTTCCAAATGAGCTTACTTCGGTATTCTATATTCATGTCGAGGCGAATATCTCCGCATTGGTTCATGAAGTCGGATAGTTGATTTGATCCGGAATATCTTCCCGGCCCGAGGGTACGTACGGACCATCCCCTCACGCTGTTGGCTCCACCGGCATAGTATCGTTTTTCAAAAGGAACCATATCGGAGTTTCCATAGGGGTAGATAAGTCCTGCTCCCACATGGAACGCCACGGCATTTTTTTCATTTAAGTTTATGGTATAGGCATAGTCGAGGTCGGTTTTGGCATATTGTGAATACCCGATGCCAAGAATTTCATACTCTTTTGATTCAGACCGTTTCATGTGTGAGAGCGATGAAATAGTATATAATAGATTCCCGGCAAATTCCCACGCTGACCGTAGGGTATAAATTTTTCGTTGTTTGACTGAAGGGGAGATGCTTTTTTTCAGATTTGACAAATAAAATACGTAACCTATGTGCATGATAAAGTGGTTTTCGTAACTATACCGTAATAGCGGGTTATCATTGGCAAGGCTATCGAGGTTATTTTTGAATTCCGAAGTCATTTGAGGCAGGAAGACGTAACTGATGTCGAGTAAAGTGAAATTGTGTCGGAAACGAGTTCCTTGCGTATACCATTTGTAATTCCATCCTACACCGGAGATGATTCTTTCATATTCAGGACGTTGTTGATAGTTGAAATTAACAGAGAGGTCGGTTGTGGCCCTCATTCTTCGCAGAAAAGCTGTATTGGCAAAGGGGAAGAGAAATTTGGGAAATGAAATCCCCAAATTTCCGTTTAGTTCCAGATAGTTGTTAGAGAGAAGTCCTCCTAAGTTTCCTGTAATATTCTCGTACGCCGCTCCAAATTTAGCGGTGAATGTCTGTGAACCGTGGAAAATATTGCGATGTTGGTAAGTAAGCCCTAATGCAAAGCCGAAATCACCTGCCGAGTTGGTACCTTCTAACTCTGTAGTTACCAGTTGTGTTTTTCCTTCGGTCAGCAAGATGTAGCAATCGAGTTGGGGAGATTCGGCATCGGCTATTGGGGAGAATTTGATATTGACATATTTCAGCACTTTCAGTCGTGAAAAAGCCGCATAGGTGTTATCCACTATTTGCGTCGAATATTCCGCTCCAGGCATGATGTAACAATTCTCTACCAGTGTGGATGGGTGCAAGTATTCTTTCTCTCCATATAGGATGTGGAATCCTTTATATAGGATTGTATCTTTTATCGAGTTCTCTTCCTCACGATTACCGGCCATCGGGTCATAGTTGGTGATGAAATAGACGTTACGTATGGAATAGGTGTCGTGTCTCTTGAAAGTGATAAAATCTTTGTAGGTGGAGTCGGTTAGAGCGATATCCGACAAATTGAGCTGGAGATTGACACCCTTGTCTCCGACAGTGGTATCAGCTATATAGGTGATATACTCTTTATTAAAGGCGTAATACCCTTTATTCCGTAATTGGGCGGTAATGCGTTGGCGTTCTTGCTCGAGTACATTCCGGTCGAAGAGTTTCCCCGGATGTATCAAGAAGTCAGCCGAGTCACTCATGACGATGTCCCTAATGGAATCGTCAAAAATGCGGTATGAAATTTTATCGATATGGTAGGGAATTCCCGATTCCACTTCGTATTTCACCTTGATGCGTTTTTTGTGTTTTATCGTGTCAACTCTCACTATCGCATCAGCATACCCTTTGTTGTCCAAGGCTTTTTCAATTTGGCTACGGGATTTTTCTGTCAATTGGCTATCATAGATGACTGGGGGGGAACCGATACGGCGTAGCCAACGGTTCCACCGAGTATCCCGGTTGTTGGAGAGGTTATAGAAAAAGAGAGGGAGACCGAACAGACCGAATGTCTTATGGTTGGGTTCTTGTCGTATATAAGATTTTAATTCGCTGTTTTTTAGATTCTTGTTGTCTGTCGACAAAGCCATTCGATTGAGTAAATATTCGCCTTCTCCCACATGTTTCGTAGCTCGGCAAGAGTAGAGGAGAGGAATAATGGCCGATATGAACAAGAGTAGGCGAAATTTCATGTGTACCTTCCGGTCTTGAAAAAGATATATACCCAATTTAGATATACAAACGTACATAATTCTCTTCTCATACACAAATTATAACCGCATGTTGTACGGATTATAATTCTTCCAAAAATCACCGATAGCTATCGTGAATCTTTTTCTTATAAAGCAGCATTGAAAAAGTCTTTTATAGGGTTGATTGTGTTTATTTCCCTCCAAAAGATTGTATGATTGGGCTGAGTGGTGTAGATACTTAAAGTGTAGGGGAATAAGGCAATTTTGCAATAAATTGTAAGAAAATTTGTCAGAAATATGGGTTTTTACAATCCTTTCCCTACTAT
>JAJQIP010000179.1 GCA_021199145.1 Porphyromonadaceae bacterium
AGGGTGTGGAAGTGGGCAGCGTGGTTGCGGTGAGCGACAACGGATGCCTGGCCACGGAGGAGGCACGGCGGTTGTGGATGGAGGGATTCGAGGAAATGAAGCGTAGGATCCGTCCGAAGCTGATTCTCGTCTATGGCAGCGGCAGGGAGTTGGAGGGCGAGGAGAACATACGCTACTACAAGAACGGGAATATCGAGCGGATGAGGAGCTATGGGCGGTAGAGGGGCGTTGCAGGGGAACAGGATACCGGAGGAGAAACGCCGTTACAGGAACGAATCGCCGAAGGGCGTGAAGGAGATAGACGGAGTGAAGATAATCCGCAGCCTGGACACTCCCAACGCACGAATACCGATAGTGTCGAACACGCCCGACACACGTTACATAATATCTGACGCAAAGGGGAGGATTCACTACATTGCGGAGTACAAGGACAACCGTATCGTGAGGTCGGTGGACATAAAGGAGAACGGGAGTTATCACCAACATGTTTCGTGGAACGAGGGGGAGAGGAGAAAGCACGGAGGGACGGATGTGCCGGACGACTCCCCGTTGAAGCCGTTGGCTGACAAATGCGTTGAATACAACAAGAAGTATTTCGGCCTGAAAGAGAGCAGGAAAAAGAAAGACAGGAGATGAAGAAGATAGCGGTAAAGAACTATTACATGGTTAGACTTGATGACAAGGATGCGGACAGCAACTTGTACGAGGCCGATTTGGGTTGGGGTCAGTACGACTATGACGAGGCGATGGCGGATACCCCGGAGGACGTGTTGCGCTATTATCTTGATGTCGTCTGTTATGATGTCTATTTCTTCAGTGCTGACACGTTCAGTTGGTACTGGATAGACAACAGGGGGGACGGTTATAAATTGAGTCTCTTGCCGACCCGTCCGGACTGGGACGGAATGTTCCTGGAGGGCAACTATTTGCTACCCGGAAAGATGCCGTGGCCTGATGACATTCCCAATGTGATATTCAAGGCGGACACTCTGGAGGAGTTCATAAAGGGAGCACGGATAGGAGGCAAGACGATAGGCGAAGCGTTGAACAGAGCCTCTATCTATCTTAGTTGATACGTTTATGTGCAGCACGGGTTGGAATTAAGGAGAAAACGCCGATAATTAAGGAGCGGTGAAAAAGGTGGCAGGTTACAACGGTGGTGGAGAACTCCATCCGCTTGAAAAGGGGGATAAGTCTCCGAGGCGTGGTCGCAGATACGTGAGCACGAGGGCATGTGTGGCGAACTGGAATAGGGAGCGGAGGCCGAAAACGGATGCGGAGCAGAACAGGGAGGCGTTACTCCGGCTGATGGAGATGCCGCCGCAGGAGTTGACCGAGGTTATACGCAGCAACATGTTGCCCGTCAGTCTAAGCGTCGAGGCACGGGGATGGCTTGACCTGAAGCGAGGGCCGGAGAACTTGCGGAGGTCGATGGAGCGGGTGTTCGTAAAAAATAGCCAATTAAAAAACTGAAAACATGGATAAAATCAGTGACGAAATGATTGAGCAACTTGCCAACCTAATTGCAGAAAAAACGCTATACATTCATAAAGAAGTTTTAACGAGTGATGAAGCAGCCCGATATATGGGAATATCGAGAAGCTATCTGTACAAACTGACAATGAGAATGGAAGTACCACATTACAAGCCACGTGGCAAAATGTGCTACTACAACCGCAAGGATTTGGATAACTGGTTACAGACAAATCGAATATCAAGTCGAACCGAGATTGAGGATAAAGCCAGGGCCTATTGTTGGGCACATCCAATGCCAACATTTAAAACGAGAAAACGACGAAATAAGGAATAAGCAACTGTGATGCCGAGGAGAACGACTACCACACCGGAGACACCTCTCTGCGTGTAGATGTAATGTTTTACTCGGCAGAGAAATTTATACCCAAAAAGATTTTCGGACATGGAGAAAAACACTGACAACGACATCGAGCGGCAGCGCAAGGAGTTGGGAACGCTCCTGCGCTCTGTCCGCCAGTCCCGCAAGATGACGAAATCGGACTTGATGATTCAAGCCCGGTTTCCGTCTTACCGCTACATCTACGCTGTCGAGGACGGACGTAGCTGCTACACGGTCGACACCCTCCTACAGTACGCCTCCGCTCTCGGACTCTCGATAATGCCAGTTGAACAAAGAAATAATCACTAACTTTACAAGCGATATGGAAAAGGTCAGACTAACACGAGACGAAAAGACGGTGCTGCGGTACATCAGCGGCGGCCAGGTGAAGTGTCCCTGCGGCTATGCAGAGGACAAGTTCTACAATGCTGTTGTCACCCTATGCCTCCGGTATCAGTTCCTTTGGGTCGAGTTCAGTCCCGATGAGACGTTGGACAATGTACGGCTTTCCCAGATAGGCAAATCCTATCTCGCCCAGAATCCGCACCTGCGTAACCCCATCGACCGTACGGCCGTTATCGCCGCTGCCGCTTTCGTTGTCGGCGTTGCCGGACTTTTCCTCGCTTGCATTAATTAAACCCCTAAAAACGAAACGATTATGATGACGATAGAAGAGGCCGAAAAAGAGTATGGAGAATTGCGGCCGTTAGATAGAGACAACAAAAAATATCGGGTTTGGCGGACTGCTCCCGTAAAATCCAAAGGAATATTATTTTTCTCCTTCGACAAAAAACATCTGTATAATGCGTTTTCAGATATTCCCGAAGAGTTGACCCCGGAACAAAAGAAGATTTTTATCGAGGACGAGCCTTTTTGGGCAAGTCTCCGTGGCCTTATTTAATGCCGCCCCCTTTCCCTGCTCTCTTTTTAGATTGTGAAGTATTGATATATTCAAGCATCCCTTTGAATCCATCGAATTTTGATAATTTTTCTGTGTCAAGCAATGCACAATTGTACAAATATCTATTATATAACTTGCAATTAAACCGTCTTATAAGTGTACAAGATATATCTCGCCCCATTATAAAATCTTTCCAACCGCATTTTTCCTGTTTAGATTGTAATTCAAGATATTGATATTTGCCATTAAAAAGCCTTACTACAGAAGTATGCGAGCCAATAGATAATATATACTCCTTACCTTTGACCATTGAAGATAACAATTGCTCTCCTGCTTTTACCTCGTTATGAGCCGCAATAACTTCTCCGTCAACACATTGCGCCAAATATATACTTGTTACCCAATCATCGGAAAATAAGTCTTGACTATATCCGCCACGGAAATCGAGTACATCATAACCCGCCCGACGACCTACATAAGCATATGAGGCAGAGGCGCAACTCCCTTTCGTGCGGTCTTCTCTACGAACAGCCGCTGTCGCTTTCTCGCTCGTACACTCCTCCTGTGCAAGCGTGTTGAACGACTGACGGTAAATATTGTTATCATCGGCTTCTTGATACACATGTTCGTAAAACTCCGGATAGGCTGCTTTTATCGCTGCTCTTTCATCATCTGTCATCAATGGCAAAGTCACATTGCCCGACTGTTTAATTTCATTCGTATTTTCACTTCGATTCGGCTGCTGTGTCTCCTTTTTAGCTTTCTCCGCTATCGTGAACGACAGCCCCTTACTGACATCACCGTCCTTGTAGTTGTCCCGTATGAAGTACGGCCGTGGCCGCTCCCTTAAAAAACCGTTACCACTATGACAAAAGGATATATCTATCGCGTCTCGTTCCGTACCGCTCCAGAACGGGAGAACGGCAACACGGTATTCTACTTCACGAGCGTTGCGGCCATCTATACCCGTTTCACTCCCAGTCAGATAGGATGCCGGAAGAACAATCTGTGGCGGGTCGGCGTTCCACGAGGTCAGGCCTACCGGGGCCGCCTCTGCACCGTCACCCGTGAGGAGTACTTCACATCACCGCAACGAGGCGCAAAATAAGCCGTTTTAAGCGACTTTCCCTGTCCGGTTGATTAACTTATAACCCGCAAGCCGAAAGTCGCCTAAAACGAAAAAACAGTAAAAATAACCAGTAAAAAACAGAAGATGAAAGCGATTGACACATTAGCATTGAGGCCCGCCGTTAAGACAACGCCCGATGGCCACATGTACAGAGAAGATTATTGCGAAGGCGTACTGTTCCAATATGGATGGTACAACAGTGAGAACAAGCGTGACGGTGCGTATCGTATGAACTGGCATGGAAGTACAGACAATCCGCAAGTAGAGGCGTTCTACAAGAATGGGAAACTTGACGATGAGTTCAGCTCCTATTATTTCAACGGAAAGTTGTCCCGCACCGTCACCTATGACTATGGCCACAAGATAGGGCTGGAAATATCGTGGTTCGAGAACGGCAATGTGATGGAACGTAAGACATGGCTCCCGACCGAAGCCGAAAGTGTCCTGGACGGCCTCTACGAATCGTTCTACGAGGACGGCAAGCCCTATATCAGCTGCTACTATGCCGAAGGGAAGTATGCCGGGCCGTACAAGGAATGGGACCGCAACGGCAATCTCGTCGTTGATGAACGCCGGGAGATACCCGGATTATCCCACTATTTTATGTAATATTAATTGATTAAAAAAAAAGACATGAAAGAGAACAGCATCAAGACATTGGCCGACTTCGCCGAGTATCTCGGCGAGAACTACGGCTGTGGCGTGAACAAAAGCCGCCTGGAATACACCGAGATACCTGAAATCGCAGCCGCTCACGGCTGGGTTCTGAATCACAACTCTATCGACGACGACCTTTGCATCGACCTGACGGCCCGTGAGGTGCTTATCGCAACCAACAATCAGCCGTCACCCGTGCAATACATCGTATCCGACTTCGACGACTTCGGGGAAGAGAATCCCTTCGAGAAGTACCGTATCGTGGCCTCCACCGACCCCTACCACGCCGGACTGAAATACCACCGTGGAGAAGTGTTGGAATCCTCCAACGGCACGCCTACGGAGTGGGTGCATGATGACAACGGCGGTTTTGGTTATACC
>JAJQIP010000056.1 GCA_021199145.1 Porphyromonadaceae bacterium
ATTCTCTACAGAGCAACTTCGAAAGATAGACCGTTACACCATTGACAATGAGCCTATTCTCTCCATCGATTTGATGGAAAGAGCCGCTACGGCCGTCACCGCAGAGATTGTGACCCGTTGGGATTGTCGGCGGAAGATGGTTGTCTTTGCCGGTGCGGGGAACAACGGCGGCGATGCGTTGGCTGTGGCCCGTATGCTTATCCAGCAGGGCTATACCGTCGAGAGTTACCTTTTCAATCCGAAAGAACATTTGTCCCCCGATTGTGAAGTCAATCGGGAGCGGCTCCAAAAATCGGGAGCACCTCTTTTTGAGGTTGTCAATGAGTTTGTCCCGCCCCGTCTGCACCGAGGGATGGTCGTCATTGACGGTCTGTTCGGTTCGGGCTTGAACCGGCCGCTTGAAAAGGCATATGCTTCGGTCATCCAATATATCAATGGCTCAGGAGCGGATATCGTGTCGATAGACATCCCTTCGGGTATGTTTGCCGAAGACAATCGGAAGTGCCTTTGGCAGAACATCGTCCATCCGACCCTCACCCTGACCCTGCAATTTCCCAAATTGTCCTTCTTCCTTTCAGAAGAGCTTCCGCTCACGGGGGAGTGGAAGATTTTGGATATCGGCCTACATCCCGAGATTATCCAAAAAGAGGAGACTCCTTATCATTATATGCAGCCGGTCGAGGTGGCCGGTTGGCTGAAAAAGCGGGAAAGATTCACCGACAAGTACGATTACGGGCATGTGTTGGTTGTCGCCGGCAGTCAGGGCATGATGGGAGCCGCTTTCATGGCCGCCAAAGCCGCATTGCGGAGTGGAGCAGGCTTGGTGAGTGTCCATTCCGCCGCCCGAGGAGAGGCTATTCTCCAATCGGCCCTGCCCGAAGCGATGTTCGAGGCCGACACCCACGAGAGTCATGTCACCCATATCCCCCTTCATCGTCGTTACGACACTGTTGTGATAGGGCCGGGACTCGGCACGCATGCCGATACCCGAGAGGCGTTTGTACAGCTCCTTTCCCAACTCACCTTCCCGATTGTCGTTGATGCTGATGCGTTGAATATTCTGCAGGAAAACCGTCCCTCGCTCGGTCTGCTTCCGCCCCAGTCGATAATCACACCGCATCATCGGGAATTCGACAGACTTTTCGGAGAGAGTTCCTGCCAATACGACCGGTTGCAGAAAGCTCGGGAGATGAGCCGGCACTATCACCTTATCATTGTGTTGAAAGGCGCCTATACTGCTGTCGTTTCCCCCGACGGGCATGTCTACTTCAACAGTACGGGCAATCCCGGTATGGCCACTGCCGGTAGCGGAGACACCCTTTCCGGAGTTATCGGGGCCCTCCTGAGCCAACACTATGAACCTTTGAAAGCGGCCCTACTTGGAGTCATGCTGCATGGTTTGGCGGGTGATATCGCTCTCCGAGAGCAATCGGAAGAGTCGCTTATTGCGGGGGACATATGCGCCCGTTTAGGTTGCGCCTTTCACGAACTGCAATCCTTCAGCAATCCCGAAAACAAAACATCCTCGGGAGAAAATCAAGTTTAGTATCGGTTTTTGTCGTATAGACGCTAAAGAGAGGCCAACAGATCCGCCACGACAAAACTGCTTCCCCCTACAAAGACAAAATCGTCGGGAGAACTATCCTGCAAGGCGGCCTGATAAGCCTCTGGCACAGTCGTGTAGGCCTTGCCTTTCAGTCCCCTTTCAAGCGCTTTGCTCTGCATCGTATCGGCCGGTAGGGCACGAGGAATGGCCGCCTGGGTAAAATAGTAGACAGCTGTCGTCGGGAGCATCGAAAGTACCCCTGAGATATCCTTGTCACTGACCATCCCGAATACGATGCGTAACGTAGGACACTGGATAGTTGACAGTTGGCGGACAATATACTGGAATCCGCCCGTATTATGACCCGTATCACAATAAGCGGTCGGCCGTGTATGCACCTGTTGCCAACGGCCTTGCAATCCGGTGAGGGAGGTCACCTGCGCAAACCCTTCCCGTACGGCGTCCGGCCTTATCGTGAACCCTTGTTGCCGCAATACCCGTAAGGCGCACAATATAGTCACCGCATTCTTTTCCTGACAGAGGCCGCCCAATTCGTAAGAGAGGGGGCCGTAATCCCGACTGTCGATGCACCACTGACC
This sequence comes from Porphyromonadaceae bacterium, assembly GCA_021199145.1. Taxonomy (GTDB): domain Bacteria; phylum Bacteroidota; class Bacteroidia; order Bacteroidales; family UBA11471; genus Caccoplasma. The sequence goes on from JAJQIP010000056.1 coordinate 2,146, forward strand.
CGCCTTGTCGTACCGGCAACTCCTTAGAACATCACTCTCCTGGGCAAAAAATATGGGAGCGGACACTTCCTTAGCTTTCTCTTCAAAAACACGCCGTACCTCCCCTTCCGCTTCCCCGATGACTACAGGAATCCCCTTTTTTATGATACCCGCTTTCTCCCGAGCGATAGCCGAGAGGGTATCGCCAAGCAAAGCCATATGGTCGTAGCTGATATTGGTAATGACGCAGGTGCGTGGGGTGATGATGTTGGTGCTGTCGAGCCGTCCGCCCAACCCTGTCTCTATGACCGCTACATCGACGTGACAAGCCGCAAAATAGTCGAAAGCCATCATCATGGTGAGTTCGAAAAACGACGGGTGTATCTCCCGGCTTGCGTCGAGGTATTTTCGGGTAAATTCCAGTACCGCCTCCTTGGAGATCATCTCCCCGTTCACCCGGATACGTTCCCTGAAGTCCACCAGATGAGGTGACGTGTAGAGACCCACTTTGTAGCCGCTCCTTTGCAGAATTGCCGCCAATACGTGGCTGGTCGAACCCTTCCCGTTCGTGCCGGCAATATGGATGGTGGCATACCGCTTGTGAGGAGACCCCACCAGTCGGTCAAGAGCGAGACTGTTATCCAGTCCCGGTTTGTAGGCCGCTTGCCCTATTTGTTGGAAAACAGGTAATTGGCGATAAAGATATTGTAGCGTCTCTTCGTAGTCCATGCTCAATATATTAAGAATCCAGCAACCCCTGCCAGAACAATCAGCAAGATGGCGTTTGCCTTAAAAAAGAAATTGGCGACGAAAACCAGGGCAAAAATAGTCACACTTACGATAAATTGCCGCAGGTCACTTTGAGGAAATCCAAAATTTTCAGCGTTCATGAGCACCAGTGCCGCCGAAGCAATCAGGCCGATGACCGCCGGCCGCAATCCCGAAAAGATGTCGATGACATATTGGCTGTTGTGGTAACGCATGAAGGACTTGTACAGAATAAGCATGACAATGAGCGAGGGAAGGATGAGGGCGAATGTCGTCAAAGCCGCCCCCCACACGCTGCCTGTGGCGGTATAGCCGATATATGTGGAGGAATTGATACCGATAGGGCCTGGAGTCATTTGGCTGATGGCGATGATATCGGTAAACTCCTGTGACGTAAGCCAGGCATGACGGGTCACCACTTCCCCCTGAATCATGGAGAGCATGGCATAACCGCCGCCGAAGCCGAAGAGTCCGATTTTGAAAAAGGAGTAAAACAGTTGCAGCCAAATCATGATTTACCCCACTTTCTTTTTATGACTCCGTAGAGATACCCTCCGACACCCGCTATCAATACGACCCATATAGGGGAGAAATCGAGCAGCCATATCAGCAAGGCGGCCACGACGGGAATCCACAGGTTGTATCGGTTTATCCGAGCCGCCTTTCCCAGTTTGAAGATTGGTGCGGCGATAAGAGCCACCACAGCAGGGCGTATCCCCTTGAAGATATGCTCCACTATCTCATTCTCCCGAAACCTTTGGAAGAGCAGGGCAATCGCCAGTATGATGATAAAAGAGGGGAGAACCGTACCCAATGTAGCGATGATGGCTCCCGGAAATTTCTTAATGCGATAGCCCGTTGCGATAGAAATGTTTACCGCCAATATGCCCGGTGCCGATTGCGATAGTGCCAAAATGTCGATGAATCCGTCACTTTCAATCCATTTCTTTTTTTGCACCAGCTCCTCCTCAATGATGGGAACCATGGCGTAGCCACCCCCGATAGTGAAAGAGCCGATTTTAAAGAAGGTCAGAAAAAGTCGTAAAAATATCATCTCGAACTGTTCTCTTCAAACTTTTCGCACAAGGCAGATGTCCGGTTGACCGTCGGGCAAATAACGGGGAACAAAGATAGATAAAAATCCGCAAACCCTTTGGTAATATTGGAAAATCGCTTACCTTTACGGCTCTTTCCGAGAAGGGAAGAGGGAGAGATGGCGGAGTGGTCGATCGCGGCGGTCTTGAAAACCGTTGAACCGAGAGGTTCCGGGGGTTCGAATCCCTCTCTCTCCGCTACGATTTGAGAACGGAAATTCGTTTAAGAGGCACTTAATCAATTGATTAAGTGCCTCTTGCGTATCTATGATTGTCAGGCTGTAAAAATTCAGATAGCCTGTTCCCGTTCCAACAAACACTTTTTGGCCGAAAGTCCGCCTTCATAGCCGGTGAGAGAGCGGTCGCTACCCATAACCCGGTGACAAGGAATAAAGATGGAGATAGCGTTCGCACTGGTAGCATTCGCCGCCGCCCGGATTGCCTTAGGCCGACCCACTCTCCCAGCCAGTTCACCGTAAGATATCGTCTCACCGTAGGGGATATCCCGTAGCGCTTGCCACACACTCTTCTGAAAACCGGTACCGATCGTAAGCAAGGGTATATCGAACCCCTTCCGTTTCCCTGCAAAATATTCATCCAGTTGTCGGGCCGCTTTTTGGAGAACAGCCGATGAGGCCTCTTTGTAATCCGCCTGCAAAGCAGTCTGGAGTCGTCTCTCCACGCTATCCCGATGTTTCCCGTTCACCCAATCGCAAAGGCAAAGTTTCCCCTCGAACGCACCGAGCCGTAAATCTCCGCACGGGGTATGGTAAAGTCGGGTATAAATGATTTTTGACAAGGCACTCCCTGCCACGGCCCATAAATAGAGGCTGGCTACGCTGCCATACGGAGAAAACCGTCGGCGGTACTTTTCGAACAGCTTGCGGTCTATTTTCCGGTGATGGTAAATCGTCCGCAATCCCCGTTGGATAGCCAGGTCACCGTAACTGAGAATATCGGGGCGTTGCATGGAGAAGAGCATCAGCATTTCCGCACTCCATACCCCAATCCCGTCGAGCGATGAGAGCCGTCGGCACACTTCGTCGTCACTCAGGTCGTTCAGGGCCTTCAAGTCGAGTTCGCCCTGTCGTATCTTTTGTACGGCCCCCTGTATGTAAGTCGCCTTTTTGTAGGAGATGCCGAACCCCTGTAACTCCTCCAACGAGAGAGCGCCTATCGTTTCCGGCGTTATTTGGCCGAGCTTTGTCAGCATTCTGCGCCAAATGGTCTCCTGCGCTTTGGTGGAAATCTGTTGTCCGACAATAGTCAATACCAGTGCGGCAAAGAGGTCGGGAATAACCTCCCTATTCACCCGCCCTATTTTGTCGATTATCTCCGCCAGCCGTTTGTCCGCTCGCTTCAGATAGCCGATTTCCTTTTCTCCATACGGGAAGAATGCCATATTATCGGGAAATTTTCAGCGTTGTATTCGGGGAGGCTTAGCTGTTCAGGGGTGGAGGTCGTTTATGTCGAAGTCGAAATCAGCCTCCCAATCAGCATCGTCGGAACCCTCGTCCGTATAGCTGCCGTCGATAAATTTCTTCAATTCCCGACCCTCCCGTTTGGTAGGCCGGCCTTCCCCTTTCGCTCGGTCGACAAAGCCTCTGATGCGAATCATATCGATTAATTCATATTGGTCGGGAGCCGTCACATTCTCCAGGTATTGCGGCACAAGTTTCGCCCCTACGCGGTTTTCCGTAAGGCCTAATATCTTGAAAGAGTAGGTGACAGGCGGTTTGCGCACCTCAATCGTCTCCCCAATCTGTATCGGGTGGGAAGGTTTCACGTTGACACCGCCCATGGCGATACGGCCTTTCTTGCAGGCTTCCGTGGCGATAGTGTGGGTCTTGAAAATGCGGGTAGCCCACAGGAACTTGTCAATCCTTGTCAATCCTTCTTTCGGCATGGTGTCACTTGTTGTTGAAACGGTTCATGGCGTTTTGCACTCCGGCGAGGCAGAACTCCTTGATGATATTGCCGGCACATTCGATGCGGTCGGGGAGTTGTTCCCCCTCTTCGGGAAGGAAATCGCCCAAGACAAAATCGATTTGTCCGCCACGGGGGTAATCTTTGCCCAATCCGAAGCGTAGGCGGGCATAGGCGTTCGTCCCGAGAATTTGTTGGATATGTTTCAACCCGTTATGTCCCGCATCACTCCCTTGAGGTCTGAGCCGCAACTGTCCGAAGGGCAGGGCGATATCGTCGACCACCACGAGCAGGTTTTCCAAGGGGATATTCTCTTTCTGCATCCAATAGCGCACGGCATTACCGCTCAGGTTCATGTAGGTAGAGGGTTTCAGCAGGACAAGGATATGCCCTTTGAGGCGCATTTGGCCGACAAAGCCGTACCGTTTGTCCTCAAAAACGACATTGGACGCCTTAGCCAGGGCGTCCAATATCCTAAAACCAATGTTGTGTCGGGTAGAGGCATATTCATCACCGATATTACCCAGCCCCACAATCAGGTATTTCATGCCGTGTTATTTCGGTCTATTCGGTCTTTGTGGCGGTAGCACTCTTGGCGGCACGAGTCAGTTTCACGGCGCAGACAATGGTGCTCTTGGCATTCATGATTTCGAGGCCGTCAAAATGTAGGTCACCTACCTGTATGGTCTTGCCCAGACCGAGGTTGTCGATGTTGATGACCAGTTTTTCGGGAATCTTGGTATAGATGGCCTTTACTTTGAGTTTCCTCATATTCAGGCTCAGTTTACCGCCCGCTTTCACGCCTTCGGAGTGGCCTTCGAGGGAGACGGGGACCTCCATCACAATCGGTTTTTTATCGTTCACCTCGAGGAAATCCATGTGAAGAATTTTATCCTCTACGGGGTGGAATTGCAGGTCTTTGACGACGGCCATGACTTTCTTTTTGCCGATGGTCAGTTCCACCGCAAAAATTTCGGGCGTATAGACCAATTTGCGGACAGCGTTGGAGGGCACCGAGAAGTCGGTCACAATCACAGCCTGATTGTTGGCGATTTCCACGATTTTCTCGCCTTCGTTCAATTTGCCCGTATACGGGAGGTTAAAAACTGCTCCGCCATTGAGTATGGCTGGGATAAGATCTTGTTTGCGTAGCGCCTTGACGGCCTTTTTCCCCAGTTCGGTCCGAGGAGTACCTACTAATTGAAATGTTTTCATTGTTTTTTCTTTGTGTTACTCAAAATTAAGACTTTCGCTTCTTAATTTCCCATCGCACGGAATACTTAAAAAAGCAACGCAAAGGTACTTTTTTTTTCGATATCTGCAACTATTTCGTATGAATATCGCTATTTTTCTTTCCGTTACGGTTACAGACCGGCCTTGAAAGAGTGCTGTACATTTGGTGCTTACGATAGAAACATGTATTTTTGCACCGTCTTTTCAGAATATATTTAGAGAAAGGGGTCGAGTAGCTCAGTTGGATAGAGCAACAGCCTTCTAAGCTGTGGGTCGAGGGTTCGAATCCCTCCTCGATCACATGTTTTGAATTGATAAATCGCAATTGTTTTCTGGAATGAATTGATATTTTGGAATTTATTTGTAACTTTATACAGGATTATAAAATGTGATTTTTCTTGTGTAGAACAAGAAATGGTAATGCCATGCACAAATTTTAATTTATGATAAATCGTATATGTAGTTTGTTATTTGTGACTGTAACACTATCGTTTTGTGCGAGACAGCAGAATTGTAGTGATGACGAAATTTCTTTTATTTCTACAGATGATATTTTATGGAAAGAAAAATTGGCCTTTAACGATACATCTTATATCCGATTATGTAGATGTGTATCTCTTGAAGTGACGAAAGAGTCGCTTATAGCTCAGATTTCTCGTATTTATTTATATGATGATAATTTTTATATTTACGATGATAACGTTTCCCAGGTTTTACGATTTAATGAAGATGGAAAGTTCGTTTGTAAATATGGACATAAAGGTAATGGTCCAGGTGAATATGTAGCTTTGTCGGGGTTTTACGTTGACCCATATCGGAAAGAGGTGGCATTATTTGATCAAATGGCTGGAAAAGTGCATCGTTTTAATCTTGATGGAACCTTTATTTCTTCGGTTTCTTCCTCGGAAGGCCGTCTATTTACATATTTAGGCCAGTGTGAAATGCTAAATAGCGAGGATATTATATGCCAAATAGTCTCTAATCGTACAAATACCTATAATTGTGTGGTATTGAATAGGGGTGATTATTCTATAAAACGGGTCTTGTCGGAACATTTTGTGAAATCTCGTCTTGGGGAAGTCCTCAATAATTCTGTATATTCTATTTCTGATAATGAAATATCCTGTGTGAAACTTTTTTCTGATACGATTATGTTATTTAAAGGAGAAGATGTAAGATATGAAATCTTATCGCATACATTATCGGAAATGCCGTTGAAAATGATTCAAAGAAGAATCGAAAAAGATGGCTTTATCAATACGTGGATTAATGCATGGAAAAATAATAAATATTCTGCAGGACTAACGTCGATATTTGAGACACCCCGATGGAGATATATTGAGTTCCCTTATCAGGATGATTTGCATAGTGCCTTACTTACAGACAAGACTACAGGTCGTAATATAACCGTGTCGGGTGTTTCCTCCACGTTCTTTTGGGATTTACGAGATATTGCTGGGCATGGTGATAACACATTTATAAAAGTATTAAACCCCTCTTTTTTTGAAAAAGCACCCATAGACAAATTATGGGAAGATTCCCCTCAGGGATGGGATGAGGTTGCGTCGAGTTCCTGTCCGCAAGATAATAACCCTATATTGATATTGTATGAAATGCAAAATTAATGTGTGTAAGTGAAAAAATTTAATTGGGTAATATTATTAGTTGTGTTATCTTTCCCTTGCCATGCATGGGGACAGGTGGACAGTGCGGTGCTGGCCTTAGCGGACCTGGTGAAGACCTACAACCGGTTCGGAATGTACAACCCGCAAGAGAAGGTCTATCTACACTTTGACAATACGGGGTACTACTTGGGGGAGACCATCTGGTTCCAGGCCTATGTGGTGGCTGCCCCGCAGTTGCGTCCCACGGAGTTGAGCAAAGTGCTCTATGTGGAGTTGCTGACCCCAGAGGGGCGGGTGGTAGAGACTAAGAAACTGAAAATCGAGGAGGGTCGTGCCAACGGAGAGTTCCTGCTGACGGATGGGACGTTGGTGGAAGGCTTCTATGAGGTTCGGGCCTATACCCGTGTGATGCTCAATTGGGAAGGGACCTACTTCTCCCGTGTTTTCCCTGTTTTTGATAAACCTGTCAAAGAAGGATTATACAATCAAAAGATGGGTAAAAATTTGGGATCTGGAAAGTATTCAGGTTGGCGTCCTGAGACAAAAAAGGATAAATCACCTAATGTTGTGTTTTATCCTGAAGGAGGTGATCTTGTTGCAGGTTTACCATCGATTGTGGCATTCAAAGCCACTGATGACGAGGGGCGTGGTGTGTCAGTTGAAGGGACGATTTGTGATGACAAGGGACAGGTTGTTGCCAACTTTTCTTCAGTTCATGGTGGTATGGGGCAATTAAAAATGACCCCTGAAAATAAATCGTATGAGGCTCGGATAACTTACAATGGTAAAAAATATCATTTCCCGCTTCCTAAAGTTAAGTTACAAGGTTATGTCATGGCCATTGATAATAGTTCTCCAGATGAAATGCAACTTACTTTGTACCGGTCTCCTGAGACTGAGGGCGAATATGTAGGTATTACAGTTAGTTGTCGAGGCATTACCCATGCTTTTGAGATTGCTGATATGCGGAACGTTGAAACAGTTCATCTCTCTTTTGATAAAAGAACTTTTCCTGGAGGTGTCCAGCAAGTTACTCTTTTTTCTTCCCGTGGTGAAATTCTCTCAGACCGATTGGTTTATCACCCGTCTCTGCAGCGGCTTACTATTTCGGTCGATTCTATAAAAAATATCTATTCGCCATTCGAATGCGTTAATATAGGTCTGAATGTGAAAGACGAGAGTGGCTTTCCTGTGACAACAGACTTCTCTCTTTCGGTAAGAGATTATGGCACGGAGATTCCAACATATTATCAAAGCAATATACAAAGTAATTTCCTTTTGGAGTCTGACCTCAAAGGATACATTGAAGATATTCCTTATTACTTTGAATCGAATGATGAAGAACATTGCACGGCTCTTGATTTGCTTATGCTGGTTCAAGGATGGAGGCGTTATGAGTGGAAGCAGCAAGCAGGCGTAGAAGAGTTTGTACCTGAACACTTAGCAGAAGAGGGCATACTTGTCAAAGGCCGAGTTTTGAGCAACACCGTTGCCCGCAATTCTCCAGTTAAAGATGTAGATATTTCACTTTGGATTTATTCTCCTCAGACAAATTGCCGTGGACATGCTATTACTAATGAAAAAGGGGAGTTTACTTTCTTGTCGGATAGTGATATTTGGGGTAGAAATGAGATGATATTGCAAACCCAGGTCTCCACAAAAAATGGGAAAAAGAAAAACAAACATTTTTTGGTTGAATTAGACCGTGTCTTTGCTCCCGATGCCCGATCATATACCTATATGGAAGAACAGTTGCCTCATAATATGTTTGTTCCTGAAAATACTTTTGAGTCGCAAGAAGATTCTCTTTCCGGAGATATTATTTCATATCCAGACACAGTAAAGGTCTTTAATTTGGATGAAGTTGAGATAAAAAGTCAGAACAAAGTTGGAAAATCGCCTCGGATAGAATATAATATGGCAGATGAAGAAGACAAAATGGTAGATTCAGGAGATTTCCGCCATTTCACCGGTAATATAATGGACATGCTCGAATATATTAATCCTGACTTTACAGGACGTTATAAACGACGTGGAATCCGGTTAGTCAGCAACGGATTATTTTTTGGAGATATCGATGAAATAGATCGATTATTAGTTATAGAGAGGATATCAACGGAAGATATCAAGTATTATGTAGATGAGTGGAATTTTAAGCCAGGAGACTTTGTCATGTATAGGGCTGAGCAACCCGTATTTGTATTGCTTTTTCTCAAACCTGCTGAAGAATTGGGTCGCACAGCAAAAGGATATCGTAGGACGACCTTGCAAGGTTATTCTGTAGCGAAAGACTTTTTCAAAGTTGATTATAGTATGGGGCACTTGCCGGATGAGCAGGATTACCGTCGTACGCTTTATTGGAATCCTAATGTTCGGACAGATTTGTCAGGATGTGCTACTATCTCGTTTTACAACAATTCCAATGAATCTCATTTATGTATTGATGCTGAAACTATCACTATGGATGGAATAGTGGGAAATTGTAATATAATTACTGGTTACTGATGATTTAAAGGATTCATTATTATTCTGTGTTTTCTTATTTGGTAAGATATTGTTTGTAAATCATTTTCTACATCGTTGTTGAATGGCCATTCTGTAAATGGGATTCTTTATCCAGAAATCTCCGATTATAGCCAATTATAGATACGATTAAGTTTCCGGGAAAATAATTCTATTAATTTTTGAAAAAATCATTACTTTGTAAAATTAATATTATATATTTAGAACAATTTATTGTTAATACTGTTGTCTATGTATAGAAATCTTCTCGAGGAAAAGCGCATTTTATCGGTTGAAATATAAGAAAATACCATAATGAATAAATTCCTTCTTTGCCTATTTTCAAGTTTCCTAATGGGTGTATTGCTCGCTTGTTCTTCTTCAAGTGACAAGCTGGTGTCAAATGAAAATATTTCAATAACTCTGCCTGAGATATCCAATGAAGTGTGTGTTATGCCCTTGAAGAAACAGGTTTTCCATCAAGAATTGGTGAGTAATGGAAAAGTATCGGCTGTTGCATATGCTGATTTGTATTTTCTTTCAAATGAACGTGTTGCTCATATTTATGTACAAAATGGAGATCGGGTATGTAGGGGACAGAAATTGGCTGAACTTGAATTATTTTCTTTACAAAATGAGTTGTCTCAAGCAACTAATAACTTGGAAAAAGCCCGTCTTGACTTGAAAGATGTCTTGATAGGACAGGGTTATTCTCTTGATTCTTTAGCGTCTATTCCTGACGGAGTAATGCATATAGCACTTATACGTAGTGGTTACGCTCAATGTGAGGATGTTTATAAAAAGTCCAAATATGCCTTGGATTGTGCTGTGCTTGTAGCTCCATACGATGGTGTGGTGGCTAATCTCTTTCATAAAGAAAACAATTTATCTGAAGGTGGAAAAGCATTTTGTCGTGTGATATCAACGGATAGTATGGAAGTAGACTTTACCTTGATAGAAAACGAGCTTTTTACGGTACGATGTGGTGATGCTGTGAAAATAACACCTTATGCCATTCATTCTAAAGAATATACAGGATACATATCAATGATAAACCCCGTTGTGGAATCAGATGGAATGGTGCATGCTAAAGCCTATATTAATAATGTTTCTCCATCGCTTTATGAAGGGATGAATGTACGTGTACGGATACAGCAGGAATTTGAGCACGAATTAGTCGTTCCCAAAACAGCTGTGGTATTACGTTCGGGTAGGCAGGTTGTTTTTACCCTTGAAAACGGGAAAGCCATATGGAATTATGTTCGTACTGGCATGGAGAATTTGACAGAATATACTATTGAAGAGGGGTTGGAAGAGGGAGCTATGGTTATTATATCTGGCAATGTTAATTTGGCTCATGAATCACCTGTTGTTGTTATCAATAATAGCGATTTATGATTAAGTTCCTTTTAAGGCATCCTATAGCTGTGATTATGACATTCACAGCTTGTATTATTCTCGGTGTGGTGACTTATTTCACCTTGCCTGTATCTCTGTTGCCCCATATTAATATACCCTATATTACAATACAGGTGTCAGGAGATAATACTTCTGCTCGGGAACTTGAAAACACTGTGATCGCCCCAATTCGTCGTCAGCTAATGCAAATATCGGGCTTGAAGGGTTTGGAAAGTAAGACGCAGGATGGATCTGGTATTATTCGTTTAGAATTCGAATATGGCACTGATATTGATTTGGCCTTTATTGAAGTAAATGAGAGGATAGATGCTACAATGTCATCATTACCTCGGTCAATAACCCGTCCCAGGGCCATTAAATCCAGTGCAACGGATATCCCTGTTTTTTATCTGAATCTTACTTTGAAGAGCGATCACCCTTATGAAGAAACAGATGAACCTCGTTTTCTTGAATTATGTACTGTAGCTGAAAATGTCATAAAACGCCGTATTGAGCAATTACCTCAGGTTGCGATGGTTGATGTTACAGGAATACCTGGGCGCATAATCCAGTTGGTGCCTGATATGGATAAAATGCAGTTAGTGGGATTGACAATAAGCGATATTGAATCAGTTCTGGCTGCTAATAATGTTGAGCCAGGTAGCATGCTTGTCCGAGATGGATATTACGAGTATAATGTACAAGTATCAAATACATTGCGGACGGTTGAAGATGTAAAAAATATCTATATAACTATTGGCGAGCGTGTTATGCAACTACATGATTTTTGTGATATTCATTATGCCAGTAAGAAGATATCAGGCCTTTCTTTAGTCGATGGGAAACGAGCTGTAACATTGGCTATCATTAAGCGGGACGATGAAAATATGTCTTCACTGAAGGAAGCCTTGAAAAAAACGACTGATTATTTCGCTAATCGTTATCCCGATATAGAATTTAGTATCACTCGTAATCAAACCGAATTGCTTGACTATACCATTTCTAGTTTGCAGCAAAATCTTAGTTTGGGGTTGCTTTTTATTCTTGTTATTGCGCTTTTTTCTTTTCGAGATTTTCGCTCTCCACTTATTATTGCCGTCAATATAGTTGTTTCTGTAGTTATTACCTTCCTCCTTTTTTATCTGTGCCATATTTCCCTCAATATTATTTCTCTTTCGGGTCTTATATTGGCCGTTGGAATGATGATTGATAATTCTATTATTGTTACGGAAAACATATCACAATATAGAGAACGTGGCTATACTTTATTTCGTGCATGTGCTATAGGAGCTACAGAAATGGTAACTCCCATGTTGAGTTCAATGCTTACGACAATAGCTGTTTTTCTTCCATTGATTTTTATGAGTGGCATTGCAGGAGCACTATTCCATGACCAAGCATTCTCAATTACAATCGGATTGTTGTGTTCTTATCTTGTAGCTATTTTATTGTTGCCGATACTCTATTTTTTATTTTATCGGATTGGTATAAGAAATAAAAAGGACACTCTGCATTTATCTACTCACAAATTGTCTGGGGGTGGTCGGCTTGAAAGAGTATATGACAAGGGTATTAATTGGATATTTTCCCATAAAGTCTGTTGTACGGTAATAGTGATGATGACTTTACCTCTGTGTATATTGATGTTTTATGCTATCGACAAAGCGAAAATGCCAAAGATGCCCCAACATGAATTAATTGCTCGCTTAGATTGGAACGAAAATATCCACATACAAGAGAATAATCATCGTATAATAGAGATGTTACGTATGTCAAATCCATATGTTATGGAACATACTGCCTATGTGGGAACGCAAGATTATATACTTGATAATGGCTCCAATATGTCAGGAACTGAAGCTGAGTTATATTTTCGAGCACAAACGCCAATTGAAATTGATAGTCTGAAGTATCTATTACGGACTTATTTACAAGACTATTATCCAAAAGCTATTGTTACATTTTCTCCTCCTGAGAATATTTTTGAAAAGATTTTTAATACCAATGAAGCGGATGTTGTCGCCCAAGTGTATCCTCTTCATCAACACATAGTACAGGAAGGAATAGAACAACTTGAACAACTTATTGGTAATGCTTGTGGAGAAGGTATAGAGAGTATTCCAATGCAGCGTCAACTGCATTTAATCATTGATAAAGAAAAGCTTCTTATTTATCAAGTGAAGTACGATGACGTTGTCAAAGCCTTGCGTTCGGCACTTAAAAACAATCAGGTCTCTGTATTGCGTTCGTACCAACAATATATACCTATTTGTATTGTCGGGATAGAACCAACTATTTCGCAAATTTTACAAAATACTCATATTGTGAGCAGTTATGATTCCGGAGATGAATCTAAATCGAGTATAATCAGATATATACCACTTTCAGAATTGGTGAAAATCGAATATGCAAGTGATTTAAAACAAATTTCGTCTGGTCGAGATGGAGAATATCTCCCTTTTCGTTTTTATGATGTGAAGGAGCCTCCACAGCTTGTTTCTCAAATAAAGGAATCTTTGATTGGGAATAAGGATTGGGATATCAGTTTTTCTGGGAGTTTTTTCTCAAATGAGCGACTGATGAGGGAATTGATAAATATACTTCTTGTTTCGATATTATTGATGTACTTTATATTATGCGCACAATTTGAAAGTTTTCTACAACCTCTTATCGTTTTGGTAGAGATTCCTGTCGATATCGCTTTTGCACTGGTTGGCTTATGGATATTCGGCCATTCACTTAATCTTATGTCTTCCATAGGCATTATTGTCACTTGTGGTATTGTCGTTAATGATTCCATATTGAAGATTGATGCAATGAACAACTTGAGGAAAACAGGGATGTCTCTTATTGAGGCGATACATTTGGCGGGACATCGTCGCTTACGGCCAATTATAATGACATCTCTTACTACTATTTTGGTAATGATTCCATTATTGTTTTCATCCGACATGGCTTCCAATTTACAAAAGCCATTGGCTGTAGCCATGATAAGTGCTATGATTATGGGTACGTTAGTGAGTCTTTTTCTTGTCCCTATGATATATTGGACCATTTACCGAAAAAAGTGATAGAATATGAAGAAACTTTGGAGTATATTGGGCCTTTGCATAGTAGGAATGGGATTCCTTTCCGCACAACAAGTCACGCTGGATTTACAACATGTCATAGCTTTGGCCAACGATAGTTCTTTACAGGCTTTTCGCAATCGTAATCTATATCTCACAGGATTTTGGGAATATCGCTCTTATAAGGCTAATCGGTTGCCTAGTTTTACACTTAATTTGGTCCCATCGCGTTATAATCGGTATATTACTGAACGATATGATTCGGAAATAAATGAAGATGTTTATAGGGAACAACAGCGATTCAGTGCTGGTGCGTCATTAACTATCGAGCAGAATGTTGATTTCACGGGAGGAAAGTTCTATCTTGAAACGGACCTCGATTTTATGAGAAATTTTGGTGTCACGACTTCTACCCAATTCTCAACAGTCCCTATACGGATAGGTTATTCACAAAGTCTTATAGGATATAACGATTTCCATTGGGAGAAAAAAATAGAGCCGATACGTTATGAAAAAGTAAAGAGGCAGTATGTATATAATTCGGAACAGGTTTCAGAAGATGCTGTCACTTATTTCTTTTCGTTGGCTATGGCACAGAGTGACTACGACATGGCTTTAAGTAATGTTGAGACCAGTGATACGCTTTATCGAATAGGTCTGGAACGTTATAAAATTGCCTCCATTGAGAAATCCGATTTACTGACGTTGGAACTTGACATGGTTAATGCTCGGAATTCTTTGGATAATGCTCAAGTACAACTTGATAAGGCGATGTATGCTCTTGTATCGTTTCTTAATTTGCCGAAAGGAACCCGCATATCGCTTATTTTACCATTGCAGCCTCGTATATTAGAAATTTCTATAGAAAAGGCTGTAACCTGTGCTAAGGAAAATAACCCGGTTTATTATGAGCAGAAACAGACAGTACTGGAGGCAGAGCAAACGGTTGACCTTACTCGAAAGCAGTCCCGTTTCAATGCCAGTGTGAATGCCAGTGTAGGTCTTAATCAGGTTTCAAATCGTTTTGGTGATGCTTATCACAATCCTTTCCAGCAAGAAATTGTGTCATTAAGTCTTTCTATACCACTTATTGATTGGGGAGTTGCTCGAGGTAAATACAATATGGCAAAAAACGAACTCAATGTGGCAAATATATCATTCCAGCAGGAAATGCAAAGTATTGAGCAAGAAGTTATTGTAACTGTGAATGAATTTAATTTACAACAAAAAATACTTACGAATGCAACACAGGCATTGCG
>JAJQIP010000068.1 GCA_021199145.1 Porphyromonadaceae bacterium
CCCCCTGTTATCTTCTGGACGAACGGCTGTTCCGTCGGAACCTGTCGCTCCTCCGTTCGGTCAAAGAGCGGGCGGGCGTGGAAATCATCCTGGCCTTCAAAGCCTTCGCCCAGTGGAAAGCCTTTCCCATTGTGAAGGAGTATGTCTCCTGTTCGACCGCCAGTTCGCTCTTCGAAGCACGGTTAGCCCACGAAGAGATGGGAACTCCGGCCCACACCTACGCACCGGTCTATATCGACAAGGATTTCCCGGAGATACTCCGTTACAGCAGTCATATCACCTTCAATTCGCTCAGCCAGTTCCGACACCTCTATCCGGTCGTAGTCGACTCGGGGAGGAAAGTCTCCTGCGGTCTGCGCATCAATCCGGAGTACTCCGCCGTGGAGACCCAACTCTACAATCCCTGTGTGCCGGGCAGTCGTCTCGGAGTGACGGCCAATCAGTTGCGAGAGGGATTGCCCGAAGGGATAGAGGGATTGCATTTTCATACCTTGTGCGAGTCCTCGTCGTACGAATTGGAGAAGACCCTGCAGCAGGTCGAGGCCCGATTCGGCACCCTGTTGCCCCGTCTAAAGTGGCTCAATATGGGAGGCGGACACCTCATCACCCGCAAAGGATATGACGTCGACCATTTGGTAGGACTGTTGCAGCGCTTCAAACAACGCTATCCAAACCTCGAACTCATTCTCGAACCCGGCAGCGCCTTTGCCTGGCAGACCGGTGTGCTGGTCTCGACTGTCGTGGACATTGTCGAGAGTGGCGGCATCCGTACGGCGATGCTCGACGTATCGTTCACCTGCCACATGCCCGACTGCTTGGAGATGCCCTACAAACCCGTCGTGCGGGGAGCCGTGGAGCCAGGTCCCGGACGATACCTCTACCGATTAGGCGGAAACTCCTGTCTGAGCGGCGATTATATGGGCGATTGGGCCTTCGATCACCCCCTGCAGGTCGGGGAACGGATAATCTTCGAAGATATGCTGCATTATACCGTGGTGAAGACCACCATGTTCAACGGCATTGCCCATCCCGCCTTAGCCCTGTGGCGGACGGACGACACCGTAGAGATATGGCGGGAGTATACTTACGAAGACTATAAGAGCCGGCTATCCTGAACCCTATATCCCTTGGAGAGAGCTAACGACGCAAAAAGGGGAGGAAGAAAACGACTCTTTTTTGTTAATTAAAATAAAAAATAGACCGAAAGGCCTATTTTTATGTGACAGATATCCGAAAACGTCGTATATTTGTACCGTGTTTTTCATGGTATTAGATTTAAGGTTAACAGAGATTGATTGTCGTGAGACAATCAATTTTTTTTGTCCCTGATTTTCCCTATTTCATGATTTTCAGTTCGTTCAGCGCTTTGTGGTATTTCCGTGCGTTAGCGTTATGTTCCGCCAGTGTCGCGGCGAAGTTGTGCCGTCCCGACATATCCTCTTTGGCGCACATGAAGAGGTAGTTGCTCCGTTTGTAGTTGAGCACCGCCTCAATCGCCTGTTTCGACGCAATGCGGATAGGTCCGGGCGGCAGTCCGTAATATTTATAAGTGTTGTAAGGCGAATCGATGTCGAGGTGTTTTTTGAGAATCCGTTTCACTCCGAAATCCCCAATCGCAAATTTAATGGTCGGATCCGCCTGGAGGGGGATATTCCTTCTCAGTCGGTTGAGATAGAGACCGGCGATGGTCGGCATCTCGTCCGCCACGTTCGTCTCCTCCTCGACAATCGAGGCAAGCGTAGCCACTTCGATAGGAGAGAGGCCGGCTTTGTGCGCCTTGTCCAGCCGTTCCTCGTTCCAGAAGCGGTGGTATTCCCGTTCCATACGCAGCAGCAGATTCGCCGCTGAAGTGTTCCAGTAGACCTCATAACTGTCCGGCAGTAGCATAGCCGGAATATTTTGTGGGGTAAATCCCTTCTCTTGGCAGAAGGCATCACTATCCATCAATACCAGCAACTCTTCCGCAGAGAGTTTGAGTTGCTGACTCATTGAGCGGGCGAAATCCTCCTTGGTCCGCAAGTTGTTGAATACGATGCGTACCGGCGAGACCTTGCCTTGCGCCAGTTGTTCGTAGATTTTCACCACATTGACCCCAGGTTTTATGCGGTAAGCCCCCGTGTAGAGTTCCGATGGGAACCCCTTTGTAGCGGTCAGCCGTTCCAGTCGCCGGACCTTTGATGGGGAGACCTGGCTTCGGAGTTGATTGAAGACGGAGTCGAGCGTTGTGGAGTCACCTATATATAAGGTAAATTCGTTCGAGGCGAAAGAGTCGAAGCGGTAGCGTTTGATGACGATACACCCCCCTATGATACCCACATTGACCAACACCAACAAGGCGATGGCCAGGCAGAGCTTCACTTTTCCCTTTGAGGCAGTTTGCATAGTTTCGTGAAAAAGATTGAAAGACAAAGATAGTAACAACCTCGGCAAAACCCAAATAAAGTGGCCGTCCCCTTTTCCGCAGGCGTTTCCTATCGGGCCGTTATGTGAAATGAACGTAAAAAGAATGACAGCCTGTTAAATATTCCAATTTTTGTTTGAAAATTATAATACATTTATTATATTATTTTCTATCTTTGCCGTTGATAATACTTTCTGGGTAGTTTGCGCTATCGGGAAAGAAAAAATAAAGCCCCTTTGTCCTTATTGGAAGGACTTGAGAAAAAACAGATTACGTCGGTGAATGTAAATGCTCTAATAGGAAACACCCCCGTTTTGTTTTATAGGCGCACCCTTTGTGCGGTACAGGTTCGTGCCGTAGCATATCCGTCCTGTTTCCGGCCTTCGGTTGGGAAGAGAGAGCGGTAATTCGGTTCGATCTTTTTAAAATAGCTTGCTTAACGTATTGACGGGCAAGATGTTATATCATCTTGCAGGATTCATAGAATTACCCTGACTCGAACGGATGACTCTTCCGGAGGAGGAAAAAGCGCAATGGTTCGTATTGCGTGACCTCAAGCGCACCAATGCGAAACTGCCTGCCTACAAGCAACTCGAAGCGGCAGGATTGAAGGTATTCACCCCGAAGAAGTGGCGGTTGGTGGAGGCGAACGGCCACAAGGTACGGCGGGAGGTTCCCGTCATCCCTGACCTGCTGTTCGTGTGCGACACCCGACATCAGCTCGACCCTTATGTGGAGAAGATTCCTTTGCTGCAATACCGTTGGTTGCGCAACCGCTATCGGGAGCCGATGACCGTCCCCGATGCAGAGATGGAGCGGTTCATACAGGCCGTCAACTCCTCCCGTAGCACCACCTATTACAAGCCCGAAGAGATAACCCCGGAGATGTACGGCCGTCAGATACGGATTATCGGTGGTTCGCTCGACGGCTTCGAAGGGCCGCTCCTCAAAATGCGGGGTTCGAAAGTAAAACGCCTCCTTGTAGAGCTCCCTATGCTCCTGGTCGCCTCTGTGGAGGTGCAACCGGAATATATCCAGTTGGTATAGAGCTATGGATGAATAAAACGATTCGGGTCAACCCGATTTTCACTCCGTTGATTCACATTTCTTGATCTATAAATAGTTGATAGCTTATTGTTTATACAGAAAAGCCATTTATGAACCAATGCTCAATACGAATGGAAAACAGAAAATTAAAGGTAGCCATGCTTGGCCACAAGCGGGTGCCTTCGAGAGAGGGAGGCATTGAGATTGTCGTCGAAGAGTTGGCCACCCGGATGGTGCAGCAAGGTCATCGGGTGACCTGCTATAATCGGAGAGGATGTTCCGCTGCTGAAAAAAATCTCAAAGAGTATAAAGGAATACGGCTGAAGAAGGTTTTCACTGTAGCCTGTAAGGGATTGGCGGCCGTGACCGCCAGTTTCTTCGCCACGGTGCGTGCGGCCTTGGGAAGGTACGATGTAGTGCATTTCCATGCCGAAGGGCCCTGCCTTTTCCTGTGGCTGCCCAAGCTATTCGGGAAACGGTGTGTAGCCACCATCCACGGCTTGGATTGGCAGCGGGAAAAGTGGAATGGAATAGGTTCGAGGTGCATTCTGTGGGGAGAGCGGGTAGCCGTCCGTTGTGCGGATGAAATAATCGTCCTGAGCCGCCGTATGCAGAGCTATTTTCAAGAGACCTACGGCCGTAAGACGGTGTTTATCCCGAACGGAGTGAACCGGCCCGTATTAAGAGATGCCAAAGAGATTACCGAAAAGTTTGGACTCCAAAAAGACGGGTATATCCTCTTCTTGGGGCGTATCGTGCCGGAGAAGGGGTTGAAATACCTTATTCAGGCCTACAAGGGTGTGACGACCGACAAGAAGTTGGTTATTGCCGGAGGCAGTTCCGATACCGATAAATTCTTAAAGGAGTTGAGGCAGATGAGTGCGGACGACCAGCGGGTGATATTCAGCGGCTTTGTGGAGGGAACGCTTCTGGAGGAGTTGTGCAGCAATGCCTATCTCTATTGTCAGCCGAGCGACTTAGAGGGAATGCCGATGAGCCTGTTGGAGGCGATGAGTTATGGAAACTGCTGTGTAGTGAGTGATATCCCCGAATGTGCTGAGGTGGTAGAAGACCGAGCGGTGGTATTTAAAAAGGGCAATGTGGCGGACTTGCAGGAGAAATTGCAGCGACTTTGTGACGACGAAAAACAGGTGACTCTGTATAAAAATGGGGTCGCAGACTTCGTTTGTGGAAAATACGGCTGGGATGAGGTGGTGGAAAGGACGCTCAAAGTATATGAAGGTCCGATTCCCCATACATATTCGCAGCAAGAGACTCAGCGTATTGTTGAGGCAGAAAAATGAAATTATATTTTAGGTTGAAATAACCTCTCGACATTGAATCAATAGTCATGTCGGACTTCTCCTCCAACAACAAGCGTATCGCCAAGAACACCGTGTACCTCTATATACGGATGCTGTTTTTGGCCCTGATTACCCTGTTCACC
>JAJQIP010000131.1 GCA_021199145.1 Porphyromonadaceae bacterium
CAGTATAGCGGTGGTGGGCTCTTCGTGGAAACTCTCCCTGCCGCTACGTACCCAGTTGAGGGAGGTGCGGGACGAACAGAACCTGTTGTCGAAACGCCAATGGGACTCGAACTCCCTCTCGGCGGTTATTCGGGACAACACGGGGGAACGCACCCTCTTTGTAAAGTTGTCGCAGGGCGATATGGAGTGGTGGGCTCCCGTCGCCATACAGGTGATTCCTCCGGTGACGCTAGCCGCTTGGGAGAGCGAAGGAAACACCCTTTCGTTCGCTTTGGAGAATCATACGGCCTCCGCTCGGTCGCTGACCTGTGTGGTCAATCCGGGAAAGAGGGCCTACAGCCTCTCTGTGGAGATTCCCGCTTATGCCACCTCGTCTGCTATTCAGATTCCTGCCGCTACGGCCGAACCGGGTACCACCCGCATTGTCGTCTATGAGAAGAAACAGGAAATCGCCCGTTTCGACGGGTTGAACTGGGAGGTGAGGAACGCCTCCGCCCTCCCGTATGAGACTGTCGACCTGGACAGTTGCCTGAACGCCAAGGTGACCGATATCTTCAACCAGAAATACCTTTCGCCCCGTCCTCCCTATACCACCCTGCAGGTGCCTGTGCAAGGAATAGGGGAGTGGTGCCACCCCAACGCCACGGCCGAGATAGAGGATAGCGGTCTGCTTCAAGCGGCGGAGAACGACCGGTTGGAGACCCCGCTGGGGGTGCCTTTCCGCATACGGCAAGACCCGGAGGCGAACAATATCCTCTTCACGACCCGTTGGGACAACTATCCCGATACGATTACGGTACCCTTGTCGGGTCAGGCTTCTCGAGCCTATCTGCTGATGGCCGGTTCGACCAATCCGATGCAGTGCCATATGGTGAACGGAAAGGTGACGGTGACCTATACCGACGGTACGACGGCGGAACTTCCGCTGGTCAATCCGGAGTCATGGTGCCCGATTGAGCAGGATTTCTATGTCGACGGCCAGGCCTTCTGCCTGAAAGCCCCCCGGCCCTATCGGGTGCTCTTCAAGAGCGGTGTGATAACCCGTGACGTGGAGTCTTATTTGGGACTGCACGGGGCGGACAACCGCACCATCCCAGGCGGGGCCGGCGTGATACTGGATTTGCCGCTCGACATCTCCCGCACATTGCAGTCGCTCACGCTGTCGGCCGAATCGACGGAGGTCATCATCGGCCTTATGGCTCTTACCTTAGAGAGAGAATAGCCTGTTTAATAACTTTTAGGGGGCTATATTCCAAGAATTGAGGTGATATTCGTACCTTTGTCCCGACCTGGGCGAGGGTACGGATATCTTCCTCTTGCATCAGCCCTCGTCTCCACGTTTGTGTATGGTAAACAATCAATAACCCAAACTGAAAAAGGATGAAAAATTTCATGAAAAAAATGAGCGTGGCGGTCTGCTTGCTGGTACCGGCCATGCTGTCGGCCCAACAACCGTTGGAGGAGCAACTCGACCCGGCCATCCGGATGGGACGGTTGGAAAACGGCCTCACCTACTACCTGTGTCATAACGACTATCCCGAAAACCGTGCGGAGTTCTTTATCGTGCAGCGGGTCGGCTCTATCCTCGAAGAGGAACCGCAACGGGGCCTCGCCCACTTTCTGGAACACATGGCCTTCAACGGTACGACCCACTTTCCTGGAAAGGATATGATTAACTATCTGGAAAACAACGGGGTGAAGTTCGGAGCCAACCTCAACGCCTACACTTCGATTGACGAGACGGTCTACAATATCTCCGACGTTCCGGTCCGGGACGGATTGGTTGACTCCTGTCTGCTCATCCTGCACGATTGGGCGGCGGGCATCTCCCTCGAAGAGGATGAGATTGATGCGGAACGCAAGGTGATACACGAGGAGTGGCGGACGAGAAACTCGGCCAGTCTGCGTATGACCGAGGCGATGCTGCCCATTCTCTACACCGACAGCAACCGCTATGCCTACCGCATGCCGATTGGCTTGATGGAGGTGGTCGACAACTTCCCCTATCAGGCGATTCGGGACTATTACCACAAGTGGTACCGTCCCGACCTGCAGGCCATTATCGTCGTGGGGAACATTGACGTGGACCGTGTTGAGGCCCGTATTGCCGAGCTGTGGCAGGACGTGCCCGCTCCGGTGAATGCGGCCGTGCGGGAGTATGTGCAGGTGCCCGACAACGACGAACCGATTGTGGCCGTTCTATCGGACAAGGAGTCCCTCTCGAACATCTTGCGGATTGCCTTCAAGCAGCCGACGGATGCCATGGGCGACAAGATGACGGTCGAGGCGGTGCGGGCGGATTTGGTACGCTCGCTGGCCTCCATGATGTTCTCGGTGCGGTGCAGCGAACTGGCCCAACGGGAGAATCCTCCCTTCATCTCGGCTTCCAGTGCCTACGGCGACTACTTTTACTCAATGACCCGAGAGGCCTATATGATGGGTACGACCTTCAAGACCGGACTGTGGCGGCAGGCCATGAGCGGTCTGGTGGGTGTGGCCAAACAGGCCTACGTCTACGGTTTCACCCAGCCGGAACTCGATCGGGCGATGGCCAATATGGCTTCGTATGTGGAGAAGTCGTACAACGAACGCTCCACCCAAAAGAACTCCGACTTTGTCGACAAGGCGCAGACTCACTTCCTGCAGCGTGAACCGCAATTCTCGGAGGAGTATTCCTATAAGCTTTACAATGCCCTTCTGTCGGAAATCTCTCTGGAAGAGGTCAATAGTACATACCGCAGTTTCTTCCCGACTGACGGCCGCAACCTGACGATTGTATTGATGAGCGACCAGGCGGAGGAGAGCGTCATTCCCACCGAAGCGGAACTCCTGGAGGCCTACTATGCGGACAGCCAAAAGGAGGTGCAGCCCTATGTGGATGACCATGAATCCCGCTCGCTGATTCCCTCGATGCCGGAGAAGGGACGCATTGTGAAGAAGAAGGAGAACAAGCTCTTCGACGCTACCGAATATACCCTCTCCAACGGGGCGAAGGTGGTCATCAAATCGACCGATTTCAAGGCGGACGAGATACGGATGTCGGCCGTCAGTCTGGGCGGGACAAGTCTCTTTGACGTGAGCGAACGTCCCAACTACGCCATGATGAACAACCTCGTCTCGTTAGGCGGTATGGGTGATTTCAGCATGATGGAACTGCGCAAGCAGCTGAGCGGCATCCAGGCATCGGTTTCGGCCAATGTAAGCAACTATACCGAGACGGTGAACGGAAACAGTACGGTGAAGGACTTCGAGACGATGCTCCAGTTGGTTTATCTGCGCTTCACGACCACTCGGGCCGACAGTGTCCGCTATAAAGAATGGTTGAGCCAGACCCGCAATTCGCTCCTCTTGTCGGAGTCGGATCCCAATCGTCCGATGTCGGATACGGTGACCTATCTCACCTACGGGGATAACGAACGGGTGCGCCGCTACACGGTCGAGGACCTCGACAAGGTCGACTATCTGCATACGCTGGACCTCTTTGCACAGCGGATGGCCAATGCGGCCGATTTCACCTTCATCTTTATCGGCAATATCGATAAGGAGAAGGCCGAACCGCTTATCGAACAATATATCGGCTCTCTGCCCGCCGGCGGAAAGAAGGAGAAGCCCGATTACAAGACGATGCCCAAACAGCGTACGGGCTACCGAGAGTCGATTTTCGAGCAAGAGATGGGGGCACCCAAGACCCAGGTCTATATCACTCTGTCTGGAAAAGAGAAGTACGGAATGAAGAGCAAACTGGTGATGTCGATGCTTTCGCAAGTGATGCGCACCATGTACACCGCCTCCATCCGGGAGAAGGAGGGAGGTACCTACGGAGTCTCCACTTCGGGTGAGGTTTACCGGATGCCGAAGGACTTCTTCTCGTATGTCATCTCCTTCGATACGAATCGGGAACAGGCCGCTTACCTGGCCGACATGACCGTCGATGAGATAGGAAAAGTGGCGGAGGAGGGCCCGGCAGCGGATATCTTTGAGAGCGTCAAGGCCTATATGGTGAAGATGTACCAGAGTTCGGTCAAGGAGAACGGCTATTGGACTTCGGTGCTCAACAACTACTATCTGTATGGGAACGACACCTATACGGGCTATTTGGACGTGCTCGACGCTATCACCCCGCAGGATGTGCAGGCTCTCGCCAAGAAGGTGGCCGCTTCGAAAGACTGGCTGAAGGTCATCCGCTATGCCAAATCGGTGGAGGCGGAGTAGGAACTTTGGCACAAGCATAGAGACGGGAGGCAAGAAATTGTCTCCCGTTTTTTGTCTTCGGTCTTCAGAATTTGTGGAGGTGCAGTTTATGGAGATGCAGACGGAACCGCTCGGAACGCAACAGGGTGCGTAGCAGTCTGAAATTGACCGGCAGGATAACGGCCCACACGGGGATGAGAGCTATCTTCTCGGAAATGCCGAGGAAGATGAAAAATTTCAGGAGGATGTATTGCAAAAGAAAATTGATGCCTTGGCAGAAGAGGAAACGCCAGCCGTTGTTGAAGTCGATGTGGGTGTGGAAGGTGTAGTGGTTGGTGAGGATGAAGTTGCAGACAAGGCTCGCTGCAAAGCCCGCCGTGAAGGAGAAATCCACACTGAATCCCAAACGAAGCAGGAGGTAGTAGAGACCGTACAACAGGGCGGTGACCATAGCTCCCGTGATGCAGAAATGCAGAATCTCTTCCCTTTTCTTCAATGTGTGCGGCATAGGGTTTGGCTAATGACCCGCAAAAGTAAGAATAAAAAATTAAAATAGTATAATTCCCGTCTGGGGGCTACGGAGGACTTTTTTAGGAGAGGGCTGGCTCTTTCTGGAATAAAAAATCGGGGCGTTATTCCTAAACACGGAAT
>JAJQIP010000161.1 GCA_021199145.1 Porphyromonadaceae bacterium
CAATATAATAGCCGAAGACATTATTATATCCAATTTTGAGGCTGGGGATGCCTGTCCGTTCGCTTTCTTGTTGTTGTAGGTGTAAAAGATAATCTTTGCCTGAACCGGATATTTCCCGAAGTTCGTCTAATTCTTTATCTACTCCCTTGGCGATAATACCGCCCCGGTTGACAAGCGAGGGCGCATCGGGAATTATTTCCCGTTTAATGCGGTCACGGATAAGGATACACGGGTCAAGTTGGTCAGAAATCTGTTTTAAGGCTTCATTTTCAGTTTGCTGGCAACAGTTGCGTATCGGTTCAATGGCCGTGAGAGCGGTACTTAATTGTACGGTTTCTCTGGGAGAGATACGTCCTACAGCCACTTTTGAAATGAGTCGTTCAAGGTCTCCGATAAGGCTCAGTTGTTGGGCAATCTGTTCTTTGACTTCTGGGTGTCGGAAGAAAAATTCGACGATTTCCTGACGGGTACATATAGAGGCAACTTCTTTTAAAGGAAATGTAATCCATCGTTTCAAGAGTCTGGCACCCATTGGACTGATAGTCTTGTCAATGATGTCGAGCAGGCTCTTCCCTCCTTCGTTCATTGTGGACAATAGTTCGAGGTTGCGCACGGTAAACTTGTCGAGACGGACATATTGGTCAGCCTCAATGCGGGAAAGGGAGAGAATATGGGCAATGTGGGTGTGTTGGGTAATATCGAGATAATGTAACAGTGCCCCCGAAGCAATGATACCCATTTTGAGGTTTGCCACCCCAAAACCTTTCAGGTTTTTTGTCCCGAAATGGCGTAACAGTCGTTCGACAGCCGCCTCCTCGGTGAAAATCCAATCATCCAGTTCGTAAGTGAAGTAGTGATTGCCAAAATGTTCTTCGAATATTTTTCGTTTGCTGCGTTCGAAGAGTACTTCTTTAGGTTGGAAATTGCCTAAGAGTTTGTCAATATAGTCATAGCTCCCTTCGGCCGTAAGAAATTCCCCTGTTGAAATATCGAGGAAAGCGACTCCACAAAGGCCCGGTTTCCCAAAATGGACACCTGCCAGGAAATTATTTTCTTTGTAATTGAGAATATTATCATCGATGGAAACGCCCGGCGTTACCAATTCGGTAATTCCTCGTTTGACCAATTTTTTTGTGAGTTTCGGGTCTTCAAGTTGTTCGCAAATGGCGACACGTTTACCCGACCGAACCAATTTAGGCAAGTAGGTATCGAGGGCATGGTGAGGAAAGCCCGCCAGTTCGACATATTGAGCCGATCCATTTGCCCGGCGTGTAAGGGTGATACCTAAGATTTCCGAGGCGACAATAGCATCATCGGAGAATGTTTCATAAAAATCCCCTACCCGGAAAAGCAATATGGCATCGGGATGAACCGCTTTCATCTCGATATATTGCTTCATCAGCGGGGTTTCTATTATCTCTTTGGCCACAGGTGTTTTTGATTTATTGTGAAGATAACACCGCTGACCGGAAAGAAGACTTAAGGGAAAATTGTCGGGAGGCAGCTATCTTCGCTGTTTCGGCAAAGATAACGAAATCCTTATTTAAAGTCAAATGGGAATAATGTTTTGTAGAATGGAAAACAGCTATCATAGAAGCCGATAAGAGGACTTCCTACTGATTATTTTTCATTCGCTCCTTTTCCTAAGATGCGGGTAATACCTTGGCGGATGGAGGCAAGTCCGAATAAGGTAGGACTTATTTCGTTACGGGGCATGAACCATGCATCAGTAATATCATCGTGGGCGGAGAGAGGGGTTAAATCTTCTACATGACACTCAAAAAACAGATCCATTGTAGGAACTGTAAGACCTCCATAGGTATAGAGATTGGGTAGGGAAAAGAGGTAATGTAGAGAGGTAACTGTGAGTGAAGTCTCTTCTTTGACTTCACGGACAACCGCTGCTTCGGCGGTTTCGTGCAGGTCGGTAAATCCTCCAGGTAAATCGAGTGTACCTGCTGCAGGATTTTTGGCTCGGCGGCATACCAGTATGTCCCCGTTCGTACGGGTGATAAGGGCGACAACAGCCGCCTTTGGATTGATATAGTAAATCAGGCCACAGTCGAGACAACGTTTAGATTGTATGTTATTGTCGACAAAATTGGGAGAGCCACAATGTGGACAGAAATGGAAAGGCTCTAACAGTGGGGTTGTTGCGGAAGCCATGGCATTATTTTTTGTTTTTCTTTTCTATCGGGCGCAATATCTCCTGGTATTGTTTCGGGTCGAGGAGAATCTCTTCCGCACGGGTTACAATGGAATCGTTTTTTAAACTTTCCCGTATTTCCCCCTTCTGGTAGTAATAACGTTTTACAATTTCAAAAGAGAGTTGTTCGGCAATCTCTTCACGGAAAGTGGCGAAATCGTGGTCGAGATTATGCGATAATTTCTTTGACAGTGTATCAATTTCTGGACGAATGTCATCCAGATATCCTTCAAAATCAGCCCATTTGCGTAACTCCTCAAGCACATTTCCTGAACGGTTGTCATAGGTAAATCCTTTTTCTTTGACATATTCCTTGAAATCGTCATAAATTTCATCTGTGATGGTAAAATCTTCGATGGATGCGATGGTATCATGTTGTTGTGCATATCGGGTGGCATATTGGAACGTATACATGTCGTTCACCAAATAAAAGACAATATTGGGTGTTTGTGGCAACTCTATTTGTATATCAGGAGTGATTCCTCCTCCATCACGGACAGTGCGCCCTCCGATAGTGTTATAGACTGTCGTGAGACTATCGGGGATGCGTTCGGCTCGCCCGTCGGTGTTGCGGTGCGAATAGTCAATGGCTTGTATCGAGCGTCCGCTGGGAATATAATATTTTGATGTTGTGACTTTTATCATGCCATTGTAAGGCAAAGGTCGGGTGGTTTGCACCAATCCTTTCCCAAAAGAGCGTTCTCCGATGATGACTGCCCGGTCAAGGTCTTGCAGGGTTCCCGAGACAATTTCAGAAGCCGATGCCGACTCGTTATTGATGAGGATTACCAATGGAATTTTGTCATCGAGAGGTTTTTGTAGGGTCTTATAGGTTTTGTCCCATTGGCTGATACGGCCTCGGGTTGAAAGAATTTCCGTACCTTTTGGTACAAAATAATTGATGATTTGCAAGGCTTCATCGAGAATTCCGCCAGGATTGCTACGCAGGTCGATGATGAGCGATGAGATGTGTTGATTCTTTTTCAGGTCAAGAAAAGCCTCTTTGACTTCGGTTGCCGCTTTATCGGTAAAACTCTGTAAATAAATGTATCCTATATCGTTCGCACAAACACCATAATAGGGTACAGCCGGCAAGGCAATTTTTTTGCGGACAATGTTGAAAGTAAGAGTGTCAAAGGTTTCCGGACGTTCTATGACAACCGTAACGACTGTATTGGCCGGCCCTTTGAGAAGTTCGCTTACTTTGTCGGAAGGCATACCGATAGCAGATACGGAGTCGATGCGAAGTATTTTATCTCCGGCTTTCAATCCATGTATCTGTGCAGGCAGGCCCTCATACGGTTCCGCAATATAGGTAAAGCTGTCGCGGGAGGTAATCAGCGAACCGATACCCCCATATTCGCCTGTCGTTATGAATTTGAAATCATCTGTTTCGGTTTCGGGAATATAGGTTGTATAGGGGTCGAGAGTATAAAGCATACTGTTTATCCCCTTTTCTACCATTTTATCAAGGCTGAAGGTGTCAACATAGAGCGTGTTCAACTCTTTTAGTACGGAGTTGAACAGAGAGATGCTTTTTGCCGTTTCAAAAGTGGCATCATTGTTTTGTGCGGTCGCATTTCCTCCCAATAACCAAAGGAGTGAAACTACGGTGAGACTTATGGAGGAAGGGAAAATCTTATGCATAGGATGCTGTTATTTTCTGGGGAGAAAAGGAAAATTTCCACAAATATATTGCATAATTGGAAATATTGCGTTACTTTTGTCGTGCATTTTATAGATGCTATCTTCTTCAGTAGCTCAGTCGGTTAGAGCACCTGACTGTTAATCAGGGGGTCGTAGGTTCAAGTCCTACCTGAAGAGCAAAAAAGCCGTTACAAACTTTTGTAACGGCTTTTTTGTCTTTTGGGGTATTAAGCACCTTCCTTTAAAATTTAAGAAATCTTATTTGTAAATGCTGATAAAGTATATAGAGTGAGTTATTTATAATAATTCACTTTTCCTTTTTTGGAATTCTTCCTCTGTCAAAATTCCTTTTTCTTTTAAAGAATATAATTTTTCAATTTCATCGGCCGTATTGGTATAATTCGGGATTGGAATTCCTGCATTGTACTTTTCGTTGAAAGTTTTGTCGTCCATACAGAGATATAGAACAAATTCAATAAAGGCAATAATACTGGGGACGAGTGTCCAGCAAAATAGTAAATAGAGAATACCTATTTTCTTTCCTAAATAAAATTTGTGTATTCCTAACCCTCCTAATAAAAAGGCTAAAATAGCGGCAGTTGATCTTTTCTTCATGGTAATATTATTTCAGTGTTTATAAAAAGTTGGTGCATCTGGAAGTTATCGCTTTTGGGGGATACTTTTCATCGAAGGTCTGGTCATCCATACAGAGATAGATGATAGCATCAATAAAAGAGAGGATACTGGGAATAAACGTCCAAAAAAATACTAAATACGCAATGCCTAGTTTTTTCTGTCCCAAGTAAAACTTATGTACGCCAAAACATCCAAGTGAAAGAGCCCCCATAATAGCACCCCATCTTTTACAATCAGTGCGCCTTAAAAAAGAGGGAAGTTTATAATAATCTGAAAGTGCCTCAGTAGTAATAAATAGGGAAGCAATTTTTAATATAAAAAATAGCATGGAAATAGGT
>JAJQIP010000191.1 GCA_021199145.1 Porphyromonadaceae bacterium
TCAACGAGGTAATGACCAACAATGTAAACAGCTATACCGATCCGTTCGGCAATCGGGGGGCCTGGATTGAGATTTACAACAGTTCGGCCGGAACGGTGCAAATGGCGGGTTGCTATCTGACCGACGACCCGGCCAACCCCAAGAAATACATGATTCCGAAGGGGGATCTCAAGACCAAAATAGGGGCTCGTCAAGTGGTCCTTATCTGGGCGGACGGAATGGGTTATCGGGGTACTTTCCACGCCAATTTCACGCTGAATCCGGAGACGGAGAATTATATCGCCCTCTACGATGCCAGCGGAAAAATCCTGGTGGATGAGGTGACGGTGCCGATATTGGACCCTGACCAGAGTTTCGGCTCTCCTCGGAACGGGGTAAGAGAGCGGACGATACTGGAAAATCCGACACCGGAAGCCTCCAATTATGTGGACAGTTCCAACCCCAAAGTAGAGAAGTTCGCCGAGAAAGACCCGCACGGTATCTCTATGGCGATTACGGCCATGATGGTCGTATTCTGTGCTTTGGTACTCTTGTTCCTCATCTTCAAGTTGATTGGCAAGGCATCTATTCGCATGAGTGCCCGTCGGTCGATGAAGGCCGGAGCCACCTCCACGTTGGCTGAGGCGAAACAGGGAGCCGGCATTCCGGGAGACGTATTGGCCGCCATTTCCATGGCTATCTATGAGTTCCAGGAGGCGGAACACGACTACGAGGATGCCATCCTTACGGTAAAACAGGTGAAACGCAGCTATTCGCCCTGGAGCTCTAAAATATATGGAATGCGCAAAATACCTCAACGTAAATAATAAAAATCAGTCTTATGAAAGAGTTCAAGTATAAAATCAATGGAAATCCGTATACCGTAGATATTGCCCAGATTGAAGATAATATCGTTACGCTTGAGGTAAACGGCACACCCTATAAAGTGGAATTGGACAAGCCGGCCAAGAAACAGATTAAGCCGCTTACCCGTCCGCAGGCGGCTCCGGTAACTCCGGCAGGAACGCCGGTGGTTACCCGTCCGACGGCTTCGACGGTAGCCGGTGCTGTCTGCTCGCCGCTGCCCGGTGTCATTCTCGAAATGAGCGTCAGTGTAGGGGATACGGTGAAGAGGGGTCAGAAAGTGGCCATTCTCGAAGCCATGAAAATGGAAAATGTGATTGCCGCCACGCAGGACGGTAAAATCACCGCAGTAAAAGTAAATAAAGGCGATTCGGTTCTCGAAGGGGCGGAAATTGTCGTTATCGGATAGAACGTATGAGTGAGTTTTTGAGTTTTTTGGGTGAGAATATCCAAGAATTTCTCTCCTATACGGGTGTAGCCAATGTCGTGACGGGAAATCTCGTCATGATATTTTTCGGCTGTGTATTTATCTATCTGGCGATTGCCAAGGAATTTGAACCGATGTTGTTGATTCCTATCGGATTCGGAATCCTCATCGGGAACATTCCCTTTAAGGATGCCGGTCTGCAGTTGGGTATCTACGAGGACAATTCGGTGCTCAATATCCTTTACCAAGGGGTGGTGCAGGGATGGTATCCTCCGCTCATCTTCTTGGGTATCGGAGCCATGACCGACTTCTCCGCCCTGATTTCCAATCCGAAGCTGATGCTTATCGGGGCCGCCGCCCAATTCGGAATTTTCGGGGCCTATGCGATTGCCTTGGCCATCGGGTTTGACCCCAGTCAGGCGGGTGCTATCGGTATCATCGGCGGGGCCGATGGTCCTACGGCCATCTTCCTCTCCTCGAAGTTGGCGCCGAATCTGATGGGGGCCATTGCCATATCGGCCTACTCCTATATGGCCTTGGTACCGGTGTTGCAGCCGCCTATCATGCGCCTCTTCACGACGAAGAAGGAACGCCTTATCCGGATGCGTCCGCCCCGTGCGGTCTCCCAGACGGAGAAGATTATCTTCCCGATTGTGGGGCTGTTGCTCACCTGCTTCTTGGTTCCGTCGGGTCTTCCTCTGTTGGGCATGCTCTTCTTCGGTAATCTGTTGAAAGAGAGTGGAGTGACACGTCGCTTGGCCGAGACGGCTCGGGGACCGCTCATCGATGTCATCACCATTTTGTTGGGTGTGACTGTCGGGGCTTCGACGCAGGCGACCCAATTCCTGACCACAAATTCGATAAAGATCTTTATCCTCGGAGCGGTTTCGTTCATCATCGCCACCACGGCGGGTGTGCTGTTCGTGAAGTTCTTCAACCTCTTCTTGAAGAAAGGTAACAAAATCAATCCCCTCATCGGAAATGCAGGGGTATCGGCGGTTCCCGATTCGGCCCGCATTTCCCAGTCGCTCGGTCTGGAGTACGACCCCTCCAACTACCTGCTGATGCACGCCATGGGTCCGAATGTGGCCGGTGTGATTGGCTCGGCGGTAGCGGCCGGTATCCTGTTGGGATTCCTCGGATAACTTTGGGAGGGGATACCCTCTCCCAAAGGCTTTGAAACGGGCTTTTCCCCTCTCTGAAAAGAGAGGGGAGAGGTCAAAGAAAAATTTTTAGGACGAAAATTTGGCGGGATAGAAATATCTCCGTAAATTTGCAGTCCTTGTTCCGTACGGGTTATAGAAGAGTCCTTCTTGAAGAAGGCCACCTGGCGGAGGTAACCTGTAATTTACAAACAGATGTACGTAATTGTTGAAATTCAAGGGCAGCAGTTCAAGGCCGAAGCCGGCAAGATGTTGTATGTTCATCGCTTGGCGGCCGAACGGGGAGCTACTGTCGAATTTGAAAAAGTGTTGTTGGTGGACAACGATGGTGCCGTGAAGGTTGGCACACCCACCGTGGAGGGAGCGAAGGTCGTATGTGAGGTACTCTCCCATCTCAAAGGGGAACGGATTATCGTTTTCAAGAAAAAGAGAAGGAAAGGGTATCGGAAACGCAATGGTCATCGTCAATGTTTCTCCCAAGTGTTAATTAAAGATATTGTAGCTTAACCCCTGATTAAACGAGAAGAATATGGCACACAAGAAAGGTGTCGGTAGTTCAAAGAACGGCCGTGAGTCAGAAAGTAAAAGATTGGGAGTGAAAATCTTCGGCGGACAGATTGCGAAAGCGGGGAATATCCTCGTCCGTCAGAGAGGTACGGTGCACCATCCGGGTTTGAATGTAGGCATGGGGAGAGACCATACCTTGTTCGCCTTAATGGAGGGGGTTGTCGTATTTCGTAAGAAAAGGGACAATCGTTCTTACGTTTCGATTGCTCCTCAAAACTAAGTCTGTTTTTCTGCCCCGTTCGGGGAGGAATATTTATCCGGACAACCGGGACTTCGAGTTTTCGAAGCTCCGGTTGTCTTTTTTTCGCCTGTACGTTTGAATAGAATCAATCAAACTTGTTTATTCCCTGCAGTAGTTTTGCGCCTTCGTCACAGGCTTGTGGTGCAATCCTTTACGTTAAGATTCGATACAGAGCGTTTGCCCTAAACATTTACACGACCACCACTTTTAGAAGCTTTCGCTTGCATTTTATTGCTTACAGCGATATTTGTTCTACTCGGTAAATGTCAAACAAATTCAGCTTTGCTCTATTTCCAGCGGCTAGCTACTCCGTAACAGGGCGGACACTGCGTCCGTAGTAGCGGTCGGCCCAACCACTGCGGAAGTATTGATAATAGAAGCGAAGATAGTATGCGTTACTCGAATAAATCTCGTAAGGTGAAGAGCTCCAATAGTAGCCGCCATCTCCTGCATTGTAGAGTGCTGTTCCACGCCAGCCGGCAGCAGGAAGAAAGATGCTATTCCCGTTGGGACCCGTCACTTTATAGCCGTTATGACCGCCTTTTGTCGTCCAATCCCACTGACACTTGTCAATCAGTTCGTCAAATTCATCCGCTGTCGGAAGCTGCCATGTACCTCCCCAGTTGGCTTGGGCCGCATCATAAAGGGGGTCACCCGCTATATCCTCCATCTCCTTATTATATGTTGCACTGTTGCTCACCGTGTATTCATCTTTTGTTTCTGTTTCACCCCAGGCAAAGTAGTCCCCATAATCGGACGATGAAGAGGCACCCACGTTACATGTGGCACACTTCTTGCTTAGACCTAGGTCGACATAGTCGTGACCATTGATAGTGCCGCTTGTCACTTCATTCTCTACTAATGAATCTTTTTCTCCTGAAACAGGACGAATACTTTGTCCAACGGCACGACTAAATGAGTATTTACCAAAGTCTTGCTTACCAAATCCAAGACTGTATGCGCTACTTGAACCACTGCCCTCAGGTGATGAGCACCAGTAGTGACCGTTATCTCCAGCAAGGCCGACCAATGTTTTATTACGCCAACCAGCAGCGGGAAGGAAGATGCTTTTTCCGTTAGGACCTGTTATTTGGTAACCCGTGTGACCATCCATGGTCGTCCATTCCCATTGACACTTATTCATCAATTCTCCAATTTCGTCCGCTGTCGGAATCCGCCATGCACCTCCCCAATTGACTCGGGCGGCATCGTAATCAGAATCGCCCGCTATGTCTTCCATCTCCTTACCAAATGTTACACTGTTGTCCTCCGTATACTCCGACTTCGTTTCTGTCTCGCCCCAAGCAAAATAGTCCCCATAGTCTGACGGTGAAGAGGCTCCAACGTTGCACGTGGCCCACTTCACGCTTAATCCTATGTCGACGTAATAATGACCATCGAGGGTACCTGTTGGCAGTTGTATTGCTTCGTCATCATCAGATGAACATCCTTGGAGAACCAACGACGCTGTTAAGGCACACATGAGCCACTTCATTTTATTTTTCATAATAATCATTTTCCCTCATTTTTCTTAAACATATTTGATAAATAAAATAATTTATATTTTGC
>JAJQIP010000152.1 GCA_021199145.1 Porphyromonadaceae bacterium
TCTCTATACGGTTGATGGTAACACCTGATGTGATGTAGGGCAAGCGGGCGATAAATTGGTCGTAGTTGTCCCTGAAATAATGGGATAGAAAGAAGTGGCGGTTTTGATCGTAACTGTCGATGCTGATTTCAAATTCGCTGGTCTGTGAACCTCCTTTGCTGCTTACGGTTTTGGAGTCAGTCTCTTGCTGGGAGACAAGGCCGGTAACAGTGAGTTTTCCGAACTGTAACGTAGTTTTCAATCCAAATAGCGATGTCCCTCCCCGGATTAAGGACGATCCGGTGGTCATACTGATGTTTCCTCCCTCAATGCTTTGAATGATTTGGTCTTCATCTCCGTCATAGGTCAGCGTCATTTTCTGGGCGTCAAAATCGAAAGAGGCATCGGTATTATAGGTCATGGAAAAATTGACTTTTGTCCCGACGGATGCTTGTATGGCGGCTTGTATTTTCTCGTCAAAATTAAAATAGGAACTCTTCCGAGCGCTTTTCATAAGGGCCGGGTTATCGACTTTGTTGGTGACAAAACTAAGGGTGAGACTCATGGAACCGCTTGTTTTCAGTCTTACTCCCCCAGGACCGAATACTTTGTCGAGAGCCTGTACGTTGAATTGCATATCGAGGAAGTCGAACTCGGTATCCCCTTTGGCAAAATTCTCGGCGTTTTTCTCTCGGTAGTATTCCTGCATGCTTTTTTGCAGGGAGTAGTCCTGATATTCATTGGCCGTGAGCATAAAGGGGGTGGAGACATTCATATCTCCCACCTTGGTCCGCATGACATAGCAGTTGGTCTGGGGGTCGTACTCGATGTCGGTATGTACGTTTTCCGGTGTTTTCAGGTCAGCTGGAGGAAGTTGATAAAGATCCTCGTACGTCTCAACAGAGGTCTTTGAGACGGGAAAACGGGAGGGCGTACGGGGTATGGAATCGTCGAGGATGAAGGAAGAGATGAAGTCGGCAGGTCGAGAAGCGGCAAAAGCGGAATAACTGTTTATTCCGCTTAAAATGAGGAGGAAATATAGTGAAAAAAATTTTTTCTTCATCATCAGACGGCCCTTGAGGGTTTAACCTGTTGTTACCCTCCTGACCGTTGATGCCTAAGGTCATAGCATTTTCAATGCTGCTTTTATGAGGGTTTCGACTTTTTGGGTCGGGTTGTCTTTTACCGCTTTCTGGACAGCCTTTTGGGAAGCGACTTGGGAAAATCCTAACATGACTAATGCGGCAATGGCTTCATCTTGTACTTCCTGCTGTTGCGAAGTATGGCTTATAAGTAACGTATCTGACCCCTTTTTTATTTTATCTTTAAGGTCAACAATTATACGTTCAGCCGTTTTTCCTCCAATACCTTTCACCGCTTTGAGGTCATTTACCTTTTCAGCGGAAATCGTCTGTTCAAGTTCGGCCGGGGAAAGAGAGGAGAGAATCATGCGGGCGGTATTGGGACCGACACCCGATACAGAAATAAGTAACAAAAAGAGTTCCCGCTCTCGCCGGTCGATGAATCCGTAGAGCACATAGGCATCTTCACGGATGGCCTCATAGACATAAAGGCGGGCTTTTTGTCCTACAGCAAGAGCACCATATGTGGTGAGCGAAATATTAAGTCCATAGCCTATACCTTGACAATCGATAACAGCCAGGGTAGGAGTTAGTTCAGAAACTTCCCCGCAGATGTATTCAAGCATAAAAATGATTTAAGGTAGTTTTTTATTCTTCAGGGACGAAGAAGATATAGGCCCAAGTTTTGTGATTAAGATGAGTGAGGATAGGTGTGCGGTAAGATAAATGCCTTATGTCGTCCTATTGTTTAGCGTTTTTGTCAGGATTTTTCAAGTCTTTCATTTTACAGCTTCCATTGAATATGGCTTTGGGTTCTATAACCAATGTTTGGGTGGTGATATCTCCCTCAATATTGGAGGTGGCTTTTAAGGTAAGGACTTCCTGTATGGTTAGATTCCCGTTGATTTTCCCGTTGATTTCCGCATTGACCGCTGTGATGTTGCCTTGTATATGTGCTTGTTCCCCAATGACTATTTTCCCGCTACATTCAATATTACCCTGTAGAGAGCCGTCAATGCGTATGTCACTACCTGCGTGAATGTTTCCGACAATGGATGTATTAACCAATAAATAGTTATGAATCATTCCATTGGATATTTCTTTGTTCATAAGGCCTAATTAAGTGTTTAGGTGCAAAAGTACAATTTTTTGTGTAATAACCCGCATTTTCTCAAAAAGATTTATATTTGTATAGAATAACTCCCTCCTATATGAAAACTTCGATAGAGTTAAATCATATGCGCTTTTTCGCTTATCACGGAGTGGATGAGCAAGAGCAACGGGTGGGAAACGATTATGAGGTATCCTTGCGGATTGATTTTCCTTTAGAGCAGGCAATGGAGAGTGATAATTTGTCGAATACGCTCGATTATGCTGCCCTTTATTCTCTTGTGGCTTCGGAAATGGGCATACCTTCACGATTGTTGGAGGGAGTGGCAGGGCGTATTCTACAGGCCATTACTTTGCGCTTTCCGGAAATTACGGGCGGCCGCCTGTCTATTTCCAAGCTCGCTCCGCCGATTGTCGGGGAAATTGGCGATGCGACTGTGACGGTGGAATGGTAAACAGTGGGATAGATTATGCAACGGTTTTTCCTGTTTTTTGTCGTTTGTTTTGCCTCGTGCCTGACGCTTGTAGCAGAGCCTTATCGTACAGAGCCTTTTGATAGTCGGGTGCATACCTTGCAAGTGCGTCTTGCGGATAATCTGTTTGCCCCTCCGGTCATTGGGCTGAAGGGAGAAGACGGTGGGATTGTCATCTCTTTTGATATGTGGGAGGATGACCCCCAGTATCTTTATTATCGTGTTGTGCATTGTAATGCCGAGTGGACCCCTTCATCGTTGGCTGAAGTAGAATACCTGGATGGATTCAATGACCGTCCGGTGGATGATTATTCTTTCTCTTTCAACACCTATCGGCAGTATGTGCACTATCAGATTTCCCTGCCCAATGAGGATGTACATTTCCGTCTTTCCGGTAATTATACCGTGTTGGTTTACCCTGAAGGAAATCCGGACGAAGTCTTGCTTACGGCCTGTTTTTCTCTCACGGAGGGCCTTGTGGCCATTGTTGGTGAAGTGGCGACTCGTACGGACGTTGATTATAACAAGGCCCACCAGCAGATTTCATTCAAAGTGATGTATCCGCAATACGATATCCGCAATCCTCGTGAAGAGGTAAAGGTTCGTGTAAATACAAATGCGGACAATACGGGAGGGGTGTTGCTTGACCAGCCCATGTACGTCAAAAACAGAGAGTTGGAATATACTCATATGTCCCCTCTCATTTTCCCGGCAGGGAATGAATATCGCCGTTTTGAAATTGTGTCACGGCATTATAATACGATAGGGGTGGAGCAGATGCGTTATTTTGACCCCTATTATCATGCTGTGCTTCATACGGATTTTCCCCGTGTCGTTACGGGGTATCTTTATGACGAGACCCAGAAAGGCCGGTTTTTCATACGGGCGGAGGGAAGTGATGATGCGGATACGGAGGCCGACTATTTTGTCGTGCATTTTTCTCTATCTACGGGCCAGCCGGTTGAAGGGGATATTTATATCGATGGAGAGTTTACCTATGGTCACCTCGATGCGACAACCCGAATGTCCTATAACCCCGAGACAAAGATGTATGAAAAAGAGATGGTGTTAAAACAGGGCAGTTATAACTATCGCTACCTTTTGCAGCACCCCGGGAAAAAGGCTGAGGCGGCTCCTATTGAGGGAAATTTTTACGAAACGCTCAATGAGTATCAAATATATGTCTACCATCGGCCGCAAGGGACCCGTTATGACCGTCTTGTAGGTTATGGACGTTGTGGCATGTAGAGGGGTGCTTTATGACCTTTGGATCAGTGCTGGAAATACTTGTCAAGTATCTCTTGTGCCGCCGTGAAAGGACTCTCTTCTGCATTGAGAACCCGTTGCTCTTTCTCCCTCAAGAGTCGGGCAATCTCGGGGTTTTGATAAAAATGAGCCCGTAAATGTTCGTTGATGGTTTCAGTTAGCCAATATTTTAATTGTTCCCGTCGCTTCCTTTCGAAGTAGCCGTTTTGTTTTACAAAGGCTATATAGTCATCAATCATTTTCCAAACCTCTTCAATGCCTATTTCGTAATAACCGGAATAGGTAAGTACTTGAGGTTTCCACCCTGAGGGTGTGGGGGGAAAGAGGTGTAGGGCATTGCGGAAATGAGCCTGTGCCAATCGGGCCTTTTCTAAGTTGTTGCCATCGGCTTTGTTAATGACAATACCGTCGGCCATTTCCATAATACCCCGTTTGATGCCTTGCAATTCGTCTCCTGTACCAGCCAATTGTATGAGTAAGAAGAAGTCGACCATCGAGTGTACGGCAGTTTCGGATTGTCCCACCCCGACCGTCTCGACAAATATCGTGTCAAATCCGGCCGCTTCACACAAAATGATTGTTTCACGGGTTTTACGGGCAACTCCTCCCAATGAACCTGCTGATGGAGAAGGCCGTATGAAGGCCTCTTTCTCTTGCGACAATCTCTCCATACGCGTCTTATCTCCCAAAATACTCCCTTTGGAACGCTCACTGCTGGGGTCAATAGCAAGAACGGCCAGTTTTTTACCTTGACGGAGTACATGTAGACCGAAGGTGTCGATGGAGGTGCTTTTCCCCGAGCCTGGTACTCCCGTAATCCCTATCCGTAGAGAATTCCCGGAAAAACGCAGACAGAACGAAATAACTTATTG
>JAJQIP010000090.1 GCA_021199145.1 Porphyromonadaceae bacterium
CACTTGTCCCACTCCGGTAAGGAAGACATTGAGTACCTGTGTGGCCGACAGGAAGAAGGAGTCGTGGATGACATTCAGCGCCTTGCGCAGACTGCCCAGTTCGATGACGAACGAAATATTGGTCTCGCTGGCCCCCTGTGCACAGGCAATCACATTGATACCGTTACGGCCCAGCGTGTTGAAAAGCTTACCGGCGATGCCGGGGGTATGCTTCATGTTTTCTCCCACAATGGCGACCGTCGCCAGGTCATGTTCCGCGAAAGCCTCACTCATCTCGCCCATCTCTATCTCATGGGCGAACTCTGCGTTGAGTACAGTGATGGCCTTGTCGGCATCGGCGTTGCGCACGGCGATAGAGGTATTGTTTTCCGAAGCCGCTTGCGACACCAAAAACACGCTGATTCCCGATTTCGCCAGAGCCTTGAATATCCGGTAATTGACCCCGATTACACCGACCATGCCCAACCCCGAGACGGTCACCAGACAGGTATCGTTTATCGAAGAGATTCCTTTAATGGCTTTGCCGTCACCGTTATGGGGCATTTCGGTAATCAGAGTACCGGGAGCCTCCGGATTGAAGGTATTTTTGATAATGAGCGGAATATTCTTGTGGTAAACCGGATAAATTGTTGGTGGGTAGATGACCTTCGCCCCGAAATTGCACAACTCCATCGCCTCAAGGAAAGAGAGCCGTTCAATCACATAGGTGTTGTTGATGACACGGGGGTCAGCCGTCATAAAGCCGTCCACATCGGTCCATATTTCGAGCCGGGAGGCATCGAGAGCGGCCGCCAGGATGGAGGCAGTATAGTCCGACCCTCCCCGCCCCAGGTTAGTCACCTCGCCCGTACGACTGTCCGAAGAGATGAATCCCTGTACCAGAGCGATTCGGGGCAGCGTGGCGAAAGTCTCCTGTATCAAGGCGTTCGTCATCTCAAAATTGACGATATTCTTGTCAAACTGGACATCAGTCTTGATGAATGTCCGGGCGTCGTAATAGACCGCCCCATCGATAAAGTGACTGACAATGAGCGACGAGAGGCGTTCCCCATAGCTCACGATGATGTTCTGCGTCTTGTCCGACAAGTTGCGGATAAGCGATACCCCCTTGTAGATATTGGAGAGTTCGTCCAGCAGCAAATCGACCTGACCGTACACCTCGGCCTGCCGCTCTTCGGGAATGATTCCCGCAATGATATCGTGATGGCGGGAGATGATTTTCTGCAGGTTGTCCTCATAGTCGGGAGAGCCTTTGACCGCCTCACGGGCAGTCTCCAACAGTTTGTCAGTAATTCCGCCCAAGGCCGATACCACAACGATGACCGGCTCTTGGCACGACTCCACAATCTGTTTTACATTTCGCAAACTCTCGACGGACCCCACAGACGTTCCACCGAATTTCAATACTTTCATATAAAGATTTACACGGATTTTCCGTCCGGGAAAACAGTTTTTCCCTTCGGGACAAGAGGTTTCTAAAATAAAGGATTTCCTCTTCACAAGGAAGAGGGGATGAATGCAAGGAAAAGAACGACTGACCCCCTAAGGGGTTGTCATAGTAAGCGTATGAGTGATATTTCGGTCAACCATAATGGTGTGCGATATTCTTTTTCGGGGGACAATATTACAT
This sequence comes from Porphyromonadaceae bacterium, assembly GCA_021199145.1. Classification (GTDB taxonomy): domain Bacteria; phylum Bacteroidota; class Bacteroidia; order Bacteroidales; family UBA11471; genus Caccoplasma. Next base: position 1,631 of record JAJQIP010000090.1, read on the forward strand.
AAAATATCTCACAACTCCTACATTTTTCTATTTTTTCCCTTCTTTGCCTTCAAATCGGCTCTTTTTTTCAGCACTCGCCCAATTTCCGGAGAATCAAGGTCAGGTGGTTCCAGAACTTCTCCACCGCCGGAATATGCATCCGCTCATCAGGGGAATGCACGCCAAGCAGGGTCGGACCGAACGAAATCATACAAAGGTTCGGATTCTTCTCCAGGAAGAGTCCGCATTCCAGACCCGCATGGATGGCCTTCACCGCCGGAGTCACGCCATACAGCTCCTCATAGGCCTTCACCGCCACATCGAGCAGGTGCGATTTCAAGTTGGGTTTCCATCCGGGATAGCCGTCACTCCGGTCCACCTGTGCGCCGGCCAGAGTGAAGAGAGCCTTCACTTGTGCGGCGGTATCGTTTTTCAACGACTCCACCGAACTGCGTTGGCTGGTAGCCACCACAATCGTATTCCCTTCTCCCATCTTCACCGAAGCCAGATTGGTCGAGGTCTCCACCAGTCCGGGAATATCCCGGCTCATGCCGATGACCCCGTGCGGACAGGCATACAACGCCCGCAACAGGGCCGCCGCCGTCGTAGAATCGATGCATTGTGCCGGCATATCGCACGACGAAAGGGAAAGCTCCACAGCCCCGTCCGTAGCGGCCAACTCCTGCTCCACCACCGATTGGTAGAGGTTCAGATCCACCCGCACCCCTTCCTGACATCCGGTCGGCACGGCAATCACCGCACACGCCTCTCGGGGAATGGCGTTCCGCAGATTTCCCCCGTCCATAGCGCAGAGGCTGACGGGATATTTCTCCATACATTGGCACAAGAAGCGGGCCAGAATCTTGTTGGCGTTCCCCCGCCCCTCGTGGATATCACTGCCCGAGTGTCCGCCCAACAGCTTCGACACCCCGACCCGCAATGCCATACTTCCTGCCGGCAGAGGTTGCGGAGTATACGTGAAAGTCGCCACCGTATCGCATCCGCCGGCGCAACCGATAAAGAGTTCCGCCTCGTTTTCCGAGTCGAGGTTGAGCAGGTATTCTCCCGAAAGGAATCCCTCTTCCAGACCAAAAGCCCCCGTCAGACCCGTCTCTTCATCGACGGTAAAGAGAGCCTCAAGAGCCGGATGGACCAGATTGTCCGAAGCCAGGACGGCCAAGGCCGTCGCCATGCCTATGCCGTTATCCGCACCGAGAGTCGTACCCCGGGCCTTTACCCACTCCCCGTCGACATAAGCGTCGATAGGATCACGTTCAAAGTCATGCGTCACCCCCGAATTTTTCTCACATACCATATCCATATGCGCCTGCAGTACGACACCCGGCTTCCCTTCACATCCCGGAGTAGCCGGTTTCACGATGAGCACATTCCCGGTAGCGTCCGTACGGGCGGTCAATCCCTGTTTCTGCGCAAAGTCAAGCAGGTAGGCCCGTATTTTCCCCTCTTTCTTGGAGGGTCGGGGTACTTGGGTTATCTCCTCAAAATAATGCCAAACCACTTGCGGTTCCAATCCTTCAAATTTCATACTCTTTACATTTTATAAGACGCATTAGCCGATACAAGAGGCAATGTTAAAAGACATTATAAAGTAATATTAATCCTCAAATCGACCGGCAAAAGTACCACGTCTCCAATTCTTATTTATATTTGCATACAAATATAGAGAATCCATGGCAATCGTCATACTGCTTAGCTTGATAATTGTAGCCATTTCGGTATTATTAATGGGCGTAAAGATTTTTTTTGTCCGGGGCGGACGCTTTCCCGAAACGCATATCGGAAACAATCCCCAGTTGAAAAAAAGAGGGATAACGTGTGCCCTTTCTACCGATTTTGCCGACCGCCATTCCCAACATATCCGTAAGAAATAACCTACTCAAAACAATATACCATGAGATACTTTACGCTCTCAACGGCAATCGCCGGAATTTTCCTCCTGGCCACCGGTTGCCAGAAAAAGGCCTCCGACCTCCCGGCCGAAAAAGACAAGACACCCGTTGAGGCTTTCGATTGCCCGGGTTGCCTACCCATCGCCTATGTCGAAGTCGATTCTCTGCTGAACAACTACAACCTGGCGCGCGACCTGAACGAACAGATGCTCACTCGGGAGGAGAATGCCCGGATGACGGTGAACGAGAAGAGCCGGCAATTGGAGAAAGAGGTCAACGAGTTCGAACGCAAGGTCAAAAACAACGCCTTCCTTTCGCAGGAACGCTTCGAGCAGGAACAGCAACGGCTCATTAAGAAACAGCAGGAGTTGCAGACCTATGCCCAGCAATTAGAGAACGAGCTGATGACCGAGCAGCAGAAAATGCTCCTTCAGGTGACCGACTCCATCACCAACTTCATCAAAGAGTACAATAAGGATGGCCGCTACGAAGCCATTTTCAACAATAGCAGCGTACTGTTTATCAAACCGGCCTACAACATCACCGAAGAGGTGACGGTATTGCTCAACAAACGCTACGCCAGCCGTCAGAAATAAAGGAGCAAGTACAGCCAGAACTTGCCCCATAACCACAAAAAATTACACATCATGGCAAACAAAAGAAGATTAAAACACGAGATTCTCCTCGTCACCACAGAATTGGTCAATGAATGTCTCTTTCAGAAAGACCTCTCTCAAGAAAAGATGCCCGCAGAAAAATGCGAGACCCTGATTAACCGCATACTCGACATCCAAGAAGAGTACGTACACCGTGCCAATACCCCCGAAGGGAAAGAATCCAAAGAGGTAAAAAACTATTACCGCAAACTCGTACAGGACTTCGACGCCGCTATCGGAGAGGTAATGAAAGAAATCGGCATGTAACCTCTTCTCATTCAGGAATAAAAAGAGATGGGGAGCAAGAAAATCTTGCTCCCCATCTCTTTTCGTTTGCGGAAGGAGGGGGATTCGAACCCCCGGTACCCTATCGAGTACGTCAGTTTAGCAAACTGGTGGTTTCAGCCACTCACCCATCCTTCCAAGAGGATGCTTCGGCCAATCTGTCCTACGGCAATCAGTTTGCAAATGTACGGCACAAAATCATTCCCTGCAAATATTCAGCGTGAAAAATTACCTTAACCCCTACCCCCTTAGAACCCCACCACTCGAACTGCACCACG
>JAJQIP010000019.1 GCA_021199145.1 Porphyromonadaceae bacterium
ATTATATCGTTGATTTGGGTCCCCGAGCCGGTCATTTGGGAGGGGAGGTTGTCTTTGCCGGAACGCCTCGGGAGATGTTGGCCCAAAACACGTTAACAGCCCAGTATCTTAACGGACAGATGTCCATTCCCGTCCCTGCGGTCCGTCGTCAGGGGTCAGGAAAGTGTATTGTATTGCGGGGAGTCAGCGGCAATAATCTGAAAAATATTGATGTCGAGTTCCCCTTGGGAAAATTTATCTGCATTACAGGCGTTTCGGGAAGCGGAAAATCGTCGTTGATTAGCGGAACGTTGCAGCCCATCCTCAGTCAGAAGCTCTACCGTTCCCTGACTGAACCCTTGCCTTATGCGGGAATCGATGGACTGGAGTATATCGATAAAGTGGTGAATGTCGACCAATCTCCGTTGGGACGAACCCCACGTTCCAATCCGGCCACCTATTCAGGTCTTTTCAGTGATATACGGAACCTTTTCGTAGAGTTGCCCGAAGCCAAAGTACGGGGATATAAAGCGGGACGTTTCTCCTTCAATGTGGCCGGGGGACGTTGTGAAGTCTGCGGTGGCAACGGCTACAAAACGATTGAGATGAACTTCCTTCCCGATGTGCTTGTCCCTTGTGAAGCGTGTCGGGGCAAACGATATAACCGAGAGACCCTTGAAGTCCGTTTCAAAGGCAAATCCATAGCCGATGTCCTGGATATGACCATCCATGAAGCGGTGGAATTTTTTGCCGGCATACCATCCATTCTGCTCAAAGTAAAGACGCTGCAGGATGTCGGACTCGGCTATGTGAAATTGGGACAACCCTCCGTTACCTTGTCCGGCGGAGAGAGTCAGCGGGTGAAGCTGGCCACGGAACTTTCCAAGAAAGATACAGGCAAGACCCTATATATACTGGACGAACCGACTACCGGATTGCATTTCGAGGATATTCGCTTGTTGTTGGGCGTGTTGCACCGGTTGGTCGATAAAGGGAATACCGTATTGGTCATCGAGCACAATCTGGATGTCATCAAGACTGCCGACCATATTATTGACATGGGTCCGGAAGGGGGCTGCAACGGTGGGTTGGTGTTGCAGACAGGAACCCCCGAAGAGGTGGCATCTCGTCCCGAAGTCGGATATACCGCCCGTTTTTTGCGGCAAGAACTTCAGCTGGATAAATAATTTTTTCTGAAAATTGGATAGGGGCTATCCGAACCGGCTAATTTTCCGTAGTTTCTCTTCGTCGATGATTTGTATCTTACGTCCGTCGACAGCGATAATCTTTTCCGTCGCAAATCCCGAAAGCGTGCGAATGGCGTTGGAGGTTGTCATGTTCGACAAGTTGGCCAGGTCTTCCCGAGCCATATAGATGCTCAATGTGATATTGTCTTCCTCCATTCCGTAATTGTCCTTCAGCATGAGCAGCGATTCAGCGAGACGGCCTCGGATATGCTTTTGGGTGAGGTTGACGGTGCGGGTGTCGCTCATGCCCAAATCCGTGGCAAGTTCCTTGATAAAGAAATAGGCAAGCTGGTTGTTACGTTTGATGAGCTTTTCCACGAGCGGCATGGGAAGTTGGCCGATAGTCGCATTTTCGAAGGCCGAAGCGGCCGTGATATAATCTTCCCCCGAAAAATAGGCACGGTAACCGAAATATTGTATAGGGCGTATTAATCGCATAATTTGGCAACGGCCGCCAATACCTGCCTTGAAAATCTTCACTTTCCCTTTGATGAGGCACATCAGCAACTCGGCCTTTTCCCCTTCGTTGTAAATCATCTCGCTCTTCTTGTAGTTATGGATATGAAAATTGTCGATAATCAATTTTTTCTCATCCTCGTCAAGAATGGAGAGCATTCCCGAAAGAGCCTCATTGATAAGGGATTCTATGGAATTTTTCTTTACCATTGCCTATTTTATACACCTATTTCGTGACGCAAAATTATAATTAATATTTAAATTACTGATATTCAATATATATTTTATTGTCGGGGTAACGTTGTAAATTTACATTTTATTTACAACATTACCCCGACAAGCTATTTCGTGTATTTCAGTCTCTGTAGCGAACAGATTCCGGAGAAGAGTCATTGATTGGCTCCTGTCTCTTTCTGATTGGCATCCACGGGAGAGGTCGTTTCCGTCTGACTGGTCTCGGCTTTATGGTGCGGAGTCGGCACATACGTCATGTCGTGCGGAAGTTTGTTGTGTCGTCCCTCATACAGCTGATAGGAATCGTAGATGTTGTGCCACAAACTGTAGAAGCCTCCAGCGATGGAAGTGACAGGGGTCATGAAAGTGTAACCCATCCAGATGGCGAACACCGTATTCTTCTGTCCGAGGGCGCATCCTGCCGTAATTGTCTCCTTGAACCGTCTTCCCGTCCGGCGTCCTCCCCAGAATTGTACCACGCAGCACAGGAGAGAGACCAGTCCGATACCCACTTGATACAGCGCGGGCACGGTGCTGTGGTAAATCGACCTTACTGTCATGAGGATGGCCAGGAAAAGGGCGACCACCCAAATGTAGAACGGCAGGTCCCTCCATTCGCAGAGCTTGTCATTCAGTTTCGGCAAAAACAGTCTGATTATCCATGCCGCAATAGCCGGACAAATCAGTACCGGGAAGGTCTTGGCGATGACGAGTTGGAAGGCTGTTGCGAAATCAATTCCCGGCTGGGGATGGATGAGAGGCACGAAGATAGGTACCAGTACGGCCGTCACGATATTAATGAGAATAAGGTAGGTGATTAAGCCTCCGACATCCCCGTCCAGCTTTCTTACGATGACGGCGGCTGCCGTGGCCGTCGGGCAGATCATCATCAGCATCGCACTTTCCAGCAGCACGTCCCAATTTCCCTTTGGCAGGAATATCTGCAGAAGCGCCAGCCCTATGAAGCTTAGAGACTGAATCAACATGAGATTGAGATGCCACTTGCGCGGCCGGATTCTCTTCGGGGAGACCTGGCAGAACGAGAAGAAAAGCATCAGGAAGATCAGGGTCGGTTGAATCTTGGAAATAGCCTTGTAGAAGAAGGGCCCCGTGTAATGAAGTCCGGGAATATTGATGTAGACAATGTACGCAGCCGCTCCCAGTACAATGGCGATTGGAAGCATCCAGTTCCGGATAAAATTGAGGAATTCTCTCATGACAGTTTAAATTAAACCTATATTTAATTTTATATGCCTTAGTATATCCTGTTCAGCAGACTCAGTTTAAATATCCTGAATTGCGGGCACAAAATTATTCTTTTTATCGTAATTTATCACTTTTTCGAGGATTTTTATTTTGTCGTAAAAACCATTCCTCATTTCCGGGGGATAATGTATGGAGGGAGTAAGGAAAAACCGACGGAATATCTCCGTCGGTTTCAAGAGGTATAGGGAAAAAATAATTACAATCCTTTTTCCAGTAAATATTTTTCAGCGTCAATAGCCGCCCGACAACCCGAGGCTGCCGCCGTAACAGCCTGACGGTAGAGAGGGTCGGCAACATCCCCGGCGGCAAATACGCCCGGAATATTGGTGGCTGTCGTACGGCCGTTCGTGATGATATAGTGGGCCTCATCCGTAGCGATGGCGGGGAATGCCTTTGTGTTCGGCTGATGACCTATTGCCAGGAAAAAGCCGTCAATGGCAATGTCCAGGTATTCCTCGTGGTCCGTATCCTTATATTTTACCAGATGGGCGCCTTCCACCCCATTTTCCCCGAAAAGTCCGACTGTCTGAGTTTCAAAGAGGACTTCGATATTCTCACTCTTCATGACCCGTTCCTGCATGATTTTGGAGGCCCGCAGGTAGTTCTTGCGGACAATCATGTAGACTTTGCTTGCCAGATGAGAAAGGTAAATCGCCTCTTCACAGGCGGTATCTCCACCCCCGACAACAGCCACCACTTTTTTGCGGTAGAAAAAGCCGTCGCAGGTAGCACAGGCCGAAACCCCTTGTCCGGCATATTTGGCCTCATCCGGTAGCCCCAGATATTTTGCCGAAGCACCCGTAGCAATGATGACCGTACAGGCCTTGACCGTCTTTTCCCCGTCAATGGTCAGGGTATAGGGTGATTGTGAAAAATCGCTGGCCGTAACAATGCCCGAACGGATTTCCGTCCCGAAACGTTCGGCTTGCTGACGAAGTTGCTCCATCATCTCGGTTCCGGAAACACCTTCGGGATAGCCGGGGAAATTTTCAATGTCGGTTGTAGTCGTCAGTTGTCCTCCGGGTTGTATCCCTTCGTACAGAACAGGAGAGAGGTTGGCTCGTGCGGCATATATGGCTGCTGTATACCCCGCAGGACCAGATCCGACAATCAAGCAACGAATTTTTTCAAAAGTTTCCATAGGTTAAAGTCTTTATTTGTGTACAATCTTAGGTTAGCGTAAATCGATAAATTCGGCTTGAGGAAAATCCTCCTTTTTGCAGGTAAAGTAACCGTCAGGGAATTTTTCCCTTTTCTCGTATCGGGTGATGGTGATTTGGATATATTCCCCTTCTGTCTGGAGAATGGTTATGCGAGAAAAGGCATTCGCTTTTTCATCGATGAAAAGACGAATCTCCTGGATTTCAGAGGTCTGTTTCGGCGTGAGGGAGAGTTCGCATATATTCCCTGTCCTGCCTATAAAATGGGGGTCGAACGTTTTCTTGTATTCCCGCAACAGGAAGTAGGGATTGATTTGCCAGAGTTCCTCCTCTTCGGGTTGGCTCACATTTATCTCTTGAGA
>JAJQIP010000167.1 GCA_021199145.1 Porphyromonadaceae bacterium
GGTACCCGGGGGTTGCCAACCGCAACATAATCTCCCCGAATGTTACTACTTTCTTTCTCATAGCTTTCTGATTTATACGATTTAAGGTTTAAAATTGAAAGAAATTCTTGGCATTGTAATAGCAGATATCCTCTACCATCTGACGAACCCGATCCATTTCGGAGGCGGGAATCTCCCCGTTCTCGACATCGTTACCGAGCAGGTTGCAGAGCGTCCGACGGAAATATTCATGCCGTGGGTAGGAGAGGAAGCTGCGGGAATCGGTCAACATTCCTACGAAGCGACTCAGCAGACCCAGCAACGAAAGGGCGTTCATCTGTTTCTCCATACCGTCTTTCTGATCGAGGAACCACCAGCCCGAACCGAACTGTATCTTGCCGGGGATGGAACCGTCCTGGAAGTTGCCGAGCATGGTGGCAATCACTTCGTTGGCCGACGGATTGAGGTTATAGAGAATGGTCTTGGTCAGTTTGCCGTTGCTGTTCAACCGGTCAAGATATTTCGACATCGCCTTGGCCGTGTTGAATTCACCGATGGAATCAAAGCCGGTATCCGGACCTAACAGTTTGAACATCTTCGAATTGTTGTTCCGGATTGCCCCGTAGTGGAACTGCTGGGTCCAACCGGTCTCCCAATCCATCTCACCGAAGATGATGAGCATGGCCGATTTGAATTTGAGAATCTCCTCTTTCGTCAACTCCTTACCGCCATATACCTTATTGAAAATAGCCTTGATTTCGGCATCGGTGTAATCCTCGGCATAGAACTCCTCAATCCCGTGATCGGAGAGCTTGCACCCCTGTTGGGCGAAGAAGGCATGCCGTTTCCTCAAGGCCTCTATCATATCGTCAAAGGTCGAAATGGTCGTACCGCTCACCTCGGCCAACTTCTCCACATAGGCACGGAACTCGGCGGGTACCTCTACCGCCATGGCCTTATCGGGCCGCCAGGCCGGGAGCATCTTGATCTCAAAGCCGCTCTCCCGGGTCTGGATATGGTATTGGAGCGAATCCACGGGGTCGTCGGTCGTGCACACCGTCTCCACGTGATAGCGGCGCATCAGCCCCCGAGCCGAATATTCGGGACGGGCCAGCTTCTCGTTGCACTCGTCGTAAATCTCCCGAGCGGTCTTGGGATTCAATATCTTATTGATGCCGAAAGCGGTCTTCAACTCCAAGTGGGTCCAGTGGTAAAGCGGGTTACGGAAAGTATAGGGAACCGTCTCGGCCCACTTTTCGAACTTCTCCCAGTCGGTGGTGTCTTTTCCAGTGCAATACTTCTCATCCACACCGTTGGTCCGCATGGCACGCCATTTGTAGTGGTCACCGCCCAACCAGATTTCAGTAAGCGATTTGAACCGGTAATCATCGGCCACCATCTGAGGAATCAAATGGCAGTGATAGTCGATAATCGGCATTTTAGCCGCATGATTGTGGTATAACTCTTGTGCAGTAGCTGTCTGCAACAAGAAATTCTCATCCATAAAATTTTTCATAGAGGTGATGTTTAAAAGTATATATTAAATTTGTTCTTTCTCTCGTAATCGGGCCACTCCATCCTCTTTTTTCGAGACCGAAGTCCGGCCGATAAAAACACTCGTCCGGCAACCCGCTTTCGACCCTCGGGCTTGGCCACGAATTTACAAAAATTTTTTTGAAATGCAAAATTAAAAGCCTATATTTGCGAAAGTAAACAACCGTTTCTATCGTATAAAACCAAGAATATCATGGAAAAGCGGACGGATAAAATCCGCATCAAGGATATTGCCCGCAAGACGGGAGTATCGATAGGTACCGTCGACCGGGTTTTGCACAACCGAGAGGGGGTATCGGCCCGTACCCGGGTGAAGGTAGAAGCGGCGTTGAAGGAGATGGGATACCGTCCTAACCCCTTTGCGGCGGCTTTGGCATCGAAACGCCACTACACGGTGGCGGCCCTCCTGCCCAAAGCCGGGGGGTACGACTATTGGATTGGGGTATTGCAAGGGGTCGATTTGGCGGCTAAAGAGTATGTCCATCTCAACATTGATGTGGAACAGATTCTTTTTGACCAATACGACAGCGTCGACTTCGAGGCCTCGGCCGAGAAATTGCTGGCCCTTAACGTAGATGCGGTGCTGCTCGCCCCCATCTTCAAGGACCCCTCGATTTACCTCGCCTCCCGGCTTGACAAGCGGAAAATTCCCTACGTCTTTATCGACTCCGACATCGAAGAGGCTAACGCCCTCTCCTATTTCGGCATGGATTCGCTGCAAAGCGGCTATCTGGCCGCCAAGCTCCTGCTCGCCGACATCCGTCCGCAAAAAGATATCGCCATCTTCAAAATCAACCGCCACGGCATCGTGGGGTCGAACCAGTCGGATCTCCGCTATCAGGGCTTTCTTAAATATGTACAGGAGAACCTTCCCGACCGACGCTTGCGGCTGGTCATGCTCCACCCGTCGGATGACCGGCTTAACCTACAGACCATCCGTGACTTCTTCATCCAATATCCACATGTCAAGGAGGGGATTACCTTCAACTCACGCGTCTTCCGCATCGCCTACTACCTTGAAGAACTGCAACGCCACAATTTCCGTCTGCTGGGGTACGAACTGCTCCTGCCCAACATCAAGGCGCTGAAGGAGGGGAAAATCAAATACCTCCTCTCCCAACGTCCCGAAGTGCAGGGCTACCGAGGTATGAAGGCATTGTGCGACTACAAGGTCTTCAAGAAGGAGGGTATCCGGCGCAACTTCATGCCCATCGATATCCTCACCGCCGAAAATATTGACTATTATACTGATTTTCAACTTAAAATAACCTTATAAAAACAAATCGTATGAAACCGCTTAACAGGACCACCGCTCAGGCAAACAAATATCCTGAACGCATCATTCAATTCGGAGAAGGTAACTTCTTGCGTGCTTTTATTGACTGGATTATCTATAACATGGACCAGAAGGCTGACTTCAACAGCAGCGTCGTTGTGGTTCAACCTATCGACAAAGGTATGGTCGAGATGCTCAACGGCCAGGACTGCCTCTACCACGTCAATCTGCAAGGCCTCGACAAAGGTCAGGTAGTGAATAGTCTCACCCGCATCGATGTCATCAGTCGGGCATTGAACCCCTATACCCAAAACGATGAGTTCATGAAACTCGCCGACCAACCCGAAATCCGGTTCGTCATCTCCAACACCACCGAGGCTGGTATCGCTTTCGATCCCGCCTGCAAGTTGGACGATGCTCCCGCCTCTTCGTATCCCGGCAAACTCACCCAACTCCTCTACCGGCGTTTCAAGACCTTCAAAGGCGACAAGAGCAAAGGGTTGATTATCTTCCCCTGCGAATTGATTTTCCTGAACGGTCACAAACTGAAGGAGACCATCTACCAATATATCGAACTCTGGAAACTGGGTGCTGACTTCAAACAATGGTTCGAAGAGGCCTGCGGCGTATATGCCACTTTGGTCGATCGTATCGTTCCGGGTTTCCCCCGCAAGGATATCGCCGCTATCAAGGAGAAACTGCAATACGATGATAATCTCGTGGTTCAAGCCGAAATTTTCCACCTTTGGGTCATCGAGGCTCCGGCATGTGTAGCCAAAGAGTTCCCGGCCGACAAAGCCGGCCTCAACGTGCTCTTCGTTCCCTCCGAAGCTCCCTACCACGAGAGGAAAGTCACCCTACTCAACGGTCCGCACACCGTTCTCTCGCCTGTGGCTTACCTGTCGGGAGTCAACATCGTACGGGATGCCTGCCAACACGAGGTCATCGGCAAATATATTCACAAGGTAATGTTCGATGAGTTGATGGAGACGCTCAACCTGCCGAAAGACGAACTGAAGAAATTCGCCGAGGATGTGTTGGAACGCTTCAACAACCCCTTCGTCGATCATCAGGTAACCTCTATTATGCTCAACTCCTTCCCGAAATACCAGACTCGCGACCTGCCTGGTCTGAAGGTCTATCTCGAGCGGAAAGGCGAACTTCCCAAAGGGCTTGTCTTGGGCTTGGCTGCTATCATCACCTACTACAAAGGCGGCAAACGGGCCGACGGTACGGAAATCGTTCCGAACGATGCTCCCGAAATCATGCAACTGCTCAAAGATTTGTGGGCTACCGGCTGCACGAAGAAAGTTACCGAAGGGGTTCTGGCCGCTGAATCCATCTGGGGCGAGAACCTCAACAACATCCCCGGTTTGGCCGAGGCGGTAAAGGGATACCTCGACTCCATCCAGGAAAAAGGTATGCTTGAAACGGTTAAATCCATCCTCTGATGAGTGCACGCTTTATCAAAATAAATCCCGCCGACAATGTCGCTGTGGCCGTCGACCCCTTGCAAAAGGGCGACCGGCTGCAGATAGACGGCGGAGAGATTGTTGTCGGTGAAGAGATTCCGGCCGGCCATAAGGTGGCCCTGAAAGCCTTCGCTCCCGACGAACATATCATCAAGTACGGCTATCCCATCGGCCATGCACGGCAGGCTATCGCTCAAGGGGCCTGGGTGAACGAGAAGAATATCAAGACTAATCTTGAAGGTCTGCTCGACTACACCTATACTCCCAAACTGGTCTCCGTGGACCAGCCTGACCGGAAGCTCACCTTCCAGGGCTACCGCCGGGAAAGTGGCGAGGTGGGAATCCGCAAAGAAATCAGGATTATACCCACGGTAGGGTGTGTCAACGGCGTGGTCAACCAACTGGCGGAGGCACTCCGT
>JAJQIP010000192.1 GCA_021199145.1 Porphyromonadaceae bacterium
TGGTAATCCCTTAGTCCGCCGATTTGATTCCGGCAAGAAATTTGTTTTGTAAAAATCTTGATTTTGAATTATCTTTGTAGAAATTGTAAAAATATAAAATTTTCGAGCCATGTCTGTGAATAAAGTCATTTTGGTGGGAAATGTGGGCAAGGACCCCGAAGTACGCTATTTCGATAACAATGTAGCCCGGGCTACTTTCCCGTTGGCTACGACGGAACGTGGATTTACCCGGCAGGGCGGGACCCAGGTGCCTGACCATACGGAGTGGCACAATATCGTTTTGTGGAGAGGATTGGCCGAAGTGGCGGAGAAATATGTGCGGAAAGGGTCGCAACTCTATATCGAAGGGCGTATCCGTACACGGAGTTACGAAGTCGAGGGAGCGACACGATACATTACGGAAATTTACGCCGATAATATGCAGATGCTGGGCCGCCGGTCGGACCAACCCGGTAGCGTCAATGAGGGAAATGGCGGTGCGGCGGCAGGTATGTCCAATGCGTCGACGGTTACCCCTCCGACCTTCACCCAGAATGATGTATCGGACGATCTTCCGTTTTAAAGGCTTCTGCGGCATCGCCAAAATCGCCAAATTCTAAAACCTTACAGCCATGATCGAATATTAGGCCGCTGGTGGGAGTTCGCCCAGGAGCACCCGTGGGCGATGCTATACATCATCGTGATGATATTCCTGTCGATATGTGGGGCGATAGGCGACTACGACTGAGTACTAAATGTCAGGGGGAAAAACAGCATATATTCAGCAAGTAATTTTATACTACCTATAACACACCGATTAATACTATATATTCATGCAAGAAGATTGTCCCGTTTTTCGGGAATGTCTGTTGTTACGGGGAGCCGGAGCTTGTTTAACCAATAGCTATTTCGTTGGATTCTGATACTCTTTTATCGGAAATTTTTGTAGCAACTTCTCCGATGATGGGGAGAGGGGTGATATTTCTTGTCCTGACCCTTTTGGGGTTGGCCGGTGCGATTTTCACGGCTCTTTCGGAGACGGCCTTTTCATCGCTCTCTTTTCGGGAAAGGGAGGTGGCGCAGCAGGGTCGTACGTCGGCGGACTCCCATATCACTTCGTTGTTGTCGCAGGTCTCCCCTCTGGCGGTGACCCTTTTGGGGGTGAACCGTCTTGCCAATCTGGTCACTGTTTTATCGGGACTTTTTCTCCTGTCGACCTTCTTTGATTTCTCCCGTATGGTTTGGTGGGGAGTTCTGTCGCTTTTCCTCCTTTTCGTCATCGTCATTATTTTGTTCGGCGAGATTCTTCCGCAGATATCTGCCCATCGTCATGCTTTGAAGACCGCCCGCTTGGTCGCCTCTCCCCTTTTGCGGATGGTGCGGCTCTTCCGTGGCATTTCCAAGGGATTGCTTTCCATCCCGTCCGTCAACGACTATTTTGCCCAAAAAGCCCGGATTTTTTCGATGAACGAATGGGAGATGCCCCAGTCCGACACCGAGGAGGAGAAAGAGATGCTGCAAGGTATCGTGCGTTTCCGCAATAAGACGGCGCAAGAGATTATGACAGCCCGGACCGATATGACCGATATTGACATCCATCTCCATTTCAAGGAGATGCTGCAGGTCGTGTTCCGTACGGGCTATTCACGGATTCCGGTCTATGAGGATTCGCAGGACAATATCCGAGGGATTATCTATATCAAGGATTTGCTGCCCTATATTTCACAGGAGGAGGATTTCAATTGGCGACGGCTCATACGTCCGGCCTATTTTGTCCTCGAGACCAAGATGATTGACGAACTGCTTGCGGATTTCCAGCGGAAGAAAGTCCATATGGCGGTGTTGGTCGACGAGTTCGGCGGTACTTCAGGTATTGTCACGCTCGAAGATATTTTAGAGGAGATTGTCGGGGAAATCAGCGATGAATACGATGAGGATTTGCCTTTATATACTCGGATAGACGATACCCATTACCTGTTTCAGGCGAAGATTCCTTTGGAGGATTTCTATGAGGTCGTACAGGCGACTCCGGGGGAATTCTCTCTCGATGGCGATGTGGAGACGTTGGCGGGACTGATTCTTTCCGTGATGGACGATTTCCCGAAACTGTACGAGCGGATACGTATCGGGCGGTTCCTCTTCCAAGTGGTGGAAATAGAGAAGTACCGGATAGAAAAGATAAAGGTGACAATCGAACCGAATGGGAAAGGTGTTGCGAATAAGTCATAGCCTGTTGTTGGCAAGTCTGTTCCTGCTCTTGACGACAGGGTGCCGTTTGCGGCAGAGGGGTGTTCCCCGGCCGGAGGGAGATATGCGGATGGAACGGACGGATACGCTCTACCGGCCGCTCTCCTCTTCCTTCCCCTTGACCTTTGAGGTCCCGTCGCAAGTCCGGGTGGAGCAGGAGGAATCGGCTCCCACCTGGATCAATTTGGCCTATTCCTCGTATGGCGCTACCCTTTGGTGCACCTACGTCTCCCTCAGGAATGCGGACAGGGAGGCTTTGTTCGCCGAAGGCCGTGATTTGGTCTATGTGCATGCGGCCAAGGCCGCTTCGATTATGGCTCAGGAGTATACCGATGAGGAGCGGCAGGTCTATGCCGTTCTCTATCGCTTGACGGGAGAGGTGGCGACCCCCTTGCAGTTTACGATTACGGATAGTCTTTCTTACCTTTTTCGGGGAGCCCTTTATTTCGATGAATCTGTCCGAACCGATTCTGTCGCCCCTCTCATCGAGTATATTACCGACGACGTGAGACATTTAATAGAAACAATCCAACCCCAAGAGTGATGCCGTTACATCTCCTGCAAGAATTTTTACCGGGTGTGCGTCTGGCCCTCTGGCATCTGACCGAGGGAAGCGACGTATTGCGTGCGATGTTTCCTGCGGAGACGGCAGCTCTTTGTGATAGGGCGGTGGCGGGACTCACTTCCGAGAAGAGAAGGCAGGAGCGGTTGGCGGCCCGTCTGTTGTTACGCCGTTTGGGAAGAGCGGACGAGGTGATTTACGCCCTATCGGGAAAACCCGAATTTGCCGATGGTTCGGCCTACCTTTCCATTTCGCATACCCGAGATTGGGTAGCGGTGGCGGTGGCGAATTGTCCCGTCGGTCTCGATGTGGAGCGTTGGGGAAGGCGGGCGTTACGGGTAGCGGGACGTTTCCTCTCTGCGGAGGAGCAGAGGTTGTTACCCCCGGATAGAGCCGAGGAGGTGGCTACTTTGTTGTGGTCGGCCAAAGAGTCTCTCTTCAAGGTGTCCGGACGGGAAGGGGGCGATTTTGTCCGTCATTTGCAGATTGCCCCGTTTCAATATGTCCGTTCCCCGGAGGTGAATCACCTCTCTGCAATGGTGTGGCAGGAGGGGAAGGAGCAATCGTATAGGGTTTACTATCTCTCTTATCCCGATTTTGTCCTGACGTTGGCTGTCTGACAAATACTTCTCGAGATTTATTTTCCCCTTTTGGAATAGTCCTGGTAGATATGTCGTCTCCGCAAGAAGTAGTCGACGACAATGTTGTGACACCCCTCCGGCATCTCTTTCAACAGGTTTTTCTCGGGATGTTCGGAATACATTTTCTTCTGTTGACGAAAATCCCTGTGGGCTTTCCATACGGCATAGGCATGTCTCCCCTTGCCGCACAGGAGATACTGCAGTAAGGCGATGGTATCGAGCCATTGCCGGCGGAAAATGATTTTACGCCCCTCTTGCAGCGGCAGGTTTTTGTAGAGCATGAAGAGGTTGTTACGAAAATTGAGGTAAGTCTTTTGGGGGTGCAGATGGGAGAGGGAGGCTCCACCGAGGTGGTACACTCGGCTTTGGGGAAGGGCGAAAATGCGGTATCCCTGCAGTTTGGCCCGCCAACAGAGGTCAATCTCTTCCATGTGGGCGAAGAAATGTTCATCGAGTCCGCCCGCTTTCCGGTATATTTCCCGACGGATAAACAGACAGGCTCCGGTTGCCCAGAAAATTTCGGCGGGGGTGTCGTATTGTCCGTTATCCTTTTCAACGGTGGAAAAGATGCGGCCTCGACAGTAGGGATATCCGTGTTTATCGAGAAATCCGCCTGCGGCCCCTGCATATTCAAACGAACTTTTATCCTTGTAGGCCAACAGTTTGGGTTGGCACGCCCCCACTTCGGGATGAGCCTCGCAGAAGTCGAGCAGCGGAGAGAGCCAACCGGGAGTCACCTCTACATCGGAGTTCAGCAGAACGACATAGGGGTGCGATACCTGTTCGATGGCCCGATTGTATCCTTTGGCATAACCGTAGTTTTCCGTGAACTCAATCCGCTGTACGTCGGGATAGTTCTCTTGCAGCCAGGCCACCGAACCGTCGGTCGAACCGTTGTCCGCAACGACGATGTCGGCGATGTCGGCCGGTGTATGGGCGCATATGGAGGGGAGAAACTCCTGCAGTAAGGAGAGTCCGTTCCAGTTGAGTATGATGACGGCGACTTTTTTCATAGTTCGGGATAGCGTGTCATTAGAAGTTCTGCCTGTAGTGTCGGGATAGCGTTCTTTTCGATGAAGTCACCGATTCTGACCGGTTGAATGGTGTTGATGAGGGTCTTGTCGAAAGGTACTTCCACACGCACGTAATTGTCGGTGAATCCGTGCAGAGGGGCATTCTTGGCCGGATGTTCGAAGAGGACAGGCCGTATTTTCCCCCGTTGTGCGGTGTAGAAGCGGTGCAGTTTCTCTTCGGAGACGGCAAGCATC
>JAJQIP010000178.1 GCA_021199145.1 Porphyromonadaceae bacterium
CTCCACACCCGTTCCGATAGCCCGAGTCCGTTCTCCTTCCGCTCGATGAACGCATCCCTCGCCCTCTCGTGGCGGTCATAGTAGCGGCTGTGTCAAGATGATGGAGTACCGCTATAACCGGATTCACCATTTGGTATACTGGAACCGGACGGCACCGAAGATAATGCGGGAGAGTTGGAGGAAAACGGATGGGCGTTGCGCCACAGTAGGATGAAAGTCAGTATATTTGCAGGGAAAGAGATAAACTAATATTGACAGCAGCTATAAATTGGGCAAAAAAGAGCAAAGGTAAGATGTAAGCGGAAGAATATATGCGCACAATATGCGCACAATGTGCGTATATATGTTATATACTTGTAATTGAGTTGTTTATATTGAGAAAATGACAATAAAAAAGTGAGAGGAAAACAGGAATGAGATACACATATGCGCAGAGGCGGATGATGGAGATGTACCGCCTGGACGTGTACAGGGGCATGAAGGCGGTGGGGAGGATAGGCCGTTGGGGTATTCCCGAACTGCCGTCGGACGAGCAGCAGACGGACTTTGACGGGCTTGTCGCCTACAACGAGATACGGGGCAAGGACTTGTCACGGATGGGGGTGCATTTCTTCATAGACGACTACCAGTTCGAGCGTCTCTGGAACAACCCGTACAAGTATCGTGACGAACTCCGGGGAGCGGGTGCGGTGCTTACGCCTGATTTCTCGCTTTACGCCGATATGCCGTTGGCCGAGCAGATATACAACGTCTTCCGTAACCGTGTCGTGGGTGCGTTCTTCTGGAACTTGCGCATGAACGTGATACCGACCGTGTCGTGGAGCGACCGCCGGAGCTATGACTTCTGTTTCGAGGGTGTGGAAGTGGGCAGCGTGGTTGCGGTGAGCGACAACGGATGCCTGGCCACAGAGGAGGCACGGCGGTTGTGGATGGAGGGATTCGAGGAGATGAAGCGTAGGATCCGTCCGAAACTGATTCTCATGTACGGCAGCGGCAGGGAGTTGGAGGGCGAGGAGAACATACGTTACTTCAAGAACGGGAATATCGAGCGGCTTAGAGGTTATGGGCGGTAGAGGTGCGTTGCAGGGGAACAGGGTGCCGGAGGAGAAACGCAGTTACAGGAACGAGTCGCCGAAGGGCGTGAAGGAGATAGAGGGAGTGAAGATATTGCGAAGCCTGGAAACGCCTCTCGCCAAAGTGCCGATAGTGTCGAACACGCCTGATACACGTTACATAGTGGCCAACCGTGAGGGGGAGATACACTACATATCGGAGTACAGGAACAACAAGCTCGTGTTCTCGGTCGATATTGACTACCAAAACGGCATACACGGGCATGTATGGGACAAGAACATAGAGAGGACGAGCCACGACAAGACGAATATATACAGAGTGCCGGAGCGGTACATGGGACTCCTTAGAGGTTGCCTGGAGTATAACCACAAGTATTTTGGCAAGCCCAAAGAGGGGAAAATGAGTGGAAATAGGGATGTGGATATTGAGGCGTTGTTGAAGAAACGAAAGCAGACGAACTGACATGAAAAAGATAGCGGTCAAGAACTTTTTTTATCCTCCGGTTTTCGAACCCGAATACGACACAAACCTTTACGAGGCCGATTTGGGCTTTGACCAGTACGACCACGACATGGCGATGGCGGTCAGGACGGAGAACGTGTTGTGGTTTATGCTTGACGTTATCGGATTTGACGTTTACTTCTTCTACACGGCCACGATGCGTTGGTATCTTATAGACCACTGCAACGGCATTAGATTATTGGGACTACGGACACGGGAGGACTGGGACGGCAAGTATATACGGGGCAATTCCATCGTCTTTTCGGATGATGTGGATTCACCGGACACGATATTCAGAGCCGACACGGTGGATGAGTTTATCAAGAGGGTACGGATAGACGGAAAACCGATAGGCGAGGTGTTGGACTGGTCGTTTATCGACGAATACAGTTAATGGAAAATTTTTATGTGTAGCACGGTTAATAATTAGGGAGAAAACGCCAATAATTAGGGAGCGGTGAGAAAGGTTACAGGTTACAACGGTGGTGGAGAACTCCATTTACTTGAAAAGGGGGATAAGTCTCCGAGGCGTGGTCGCAGATACGTGAGCACGAAGGCATGTGTTGCGAACTGGAAGAGGGAGGGACGGCCGAAAGCGGATGAGAGGCAGAACCGGGAGGCGTTAAATAACATGTCGGAGCTTTGCCCAAAAGGGTTCGTCCTCAGCGAAAATCTTCTTTTGTTCCGGGGTCAATTCATCGGGAATATCTGAAAACACGTTATACAGATGTTTCTTGTCGAATGAAAAAAAATGGATTCCTTCAAAATCTATCGGGGCTGTACGCCATATCGAAGATTTTACCCCGTCCCGCCTTAATGGATATAATTCTCCATACTCTTTTTCGGCCTCTTCTATCGTCATCATAATATATTGATTTTAGGTTGTAAAGTTAGTGATTTTTTCTTTGTTCAACGGGCATTATCGAGAGTCCGAGAGCGGAGGCGTACTGTAGGAGCGTGTCGACCGTGTAGCAGCTTCGTCCGTCCTCGACAGCGTAGATGTATCGGTAAGACGGGAAAAAGTTAAAGAGTAAGCCTCTATTTTTTCTTCCGATATGCTTACTTTATTTATTCCGATTCTGTTAATTTTTCCGCAAGTTCTTGTTATCTTTGTGCGTAACAAAGAAAAAATGTATTGTTTTTGTTCTATTCGGGGGATAATTTGAAGGAAATAGTCCTTGTGCACTAAAAAAGCAATGAAAAATCTTTTGTCGATTATATGTATCGTTGCCGTGATTTCGGTATTGCCGGTTTTCCCTATGGCCACTGCAGCGAAAGATAAATTTGTTGTAGTCATTGATGCCGGTCATGGCGGCAATGACCCTGGTGCTGTCGCCAATCGACTGAAAGAAAAAAATATCAATCTTGATATCGCTTTGAAATTGGGTAAATTGATTCAAAAGAATTGTCCCGATGTCAATGTAATATTTACTCGGAACAAGGATGTTTTTGTCACTTTAAAGGGAAGAACGGAAATAGGCAATAAAGCGAAAGCTGATCTATTCATTTCTATTCACACCAATTCCGCTCAGAATGCTTCGGCCAAAGGTACGGAAACCTATGTTTACGGGTTGGAACAGGCGAATATCAATATGGAGGTCGCCAAACGGGAAAATTCGGTTATTTTGTTGGAAAAAGATTATTCAACCACTTATCAGGGATATGACCCCAACTCTGTTGAATCGTTTATCATGTTCGATTTGCAACAGAACAAATATTTGGAGCAAAGCGTACATTTTGCCTCTATGGTGCAAGAGCAGTTCCGTTTGGCAGGACATCCCGACCGTAGTGTGCGCCAGCAAAATTTGTTGGTCCTTCGCTTGTCGGCCATGCCGAGTATTTTAGTGGAGGTGGGATATGTAAGCAATCCCTCTGATGCGGCATATTTGGGCCAGGAAACAAATAGGGAAAAATTGGCCGAATCGATATATAAGGCTTTTGTTTCTTATAAAAATGAGTGGAATCGCAAGCAACAGCATATTGATACACAAAATACCCCTTCGAAGTCAGAAATAACCTACAAGATACAGTTGATGGCTACCAAACAGAAGCTTTCTCTTCAAGACCCCTGTTTTAAAGGATTATCGCCTATATCTTATTATGAAGAAGGCGGATGGTACAAATATACCTATGGTGAAGCTTCGCAAAAGGGTGATTTATCGGAACAGCTTACCGAGGCTAAACGTTATTTCAAGGATGCCTATATCGTCTCTTTTAAAAACGGGAAAAGAACAAAATAATATTGATAATAAACTCTCCAAGGTATGAAAAAGTATTTTTCAAAGGAGGTGAAAATCGCCATTTCGGTCATTGTGAGTGCTATCATACTCTATTTCGGTATAGAATTTTTGAAAGGAGTTAATTTGATGCAGCCGTCAAACTACTATTATATCCATTACGATAATGTGGAGGGTCTTACCGTGTCGACTCCTGTTTGTGTGGATGGTTTCAAAGTGGGACTGGTGCGGGGTATTGAATATGATTATGATTCGTATCAAGGCGCAGTGGTCGAAGTTATGCTCGATAAGAAATTGAAAGTGCCGGAGGGGAGTAAGGTTGTGCTTGAAACGGATGTGTTGGGAACTGTAACCCTTTCGCTCCACTTGAATAGGGAGGCTTCGACCTATTATTCCCGTGGAGATTATTTAATCGGAGAGTGTGATGCCGGACTGATGGATCAAATTTCGACCGATTTATTGCCTAATTTGTCGGGTATGCTTTCCAAACTGGATTCTCTTCTTGATGGCCTGAATGCTATTGTATATTCGCAGGAGATAAACAAAACATTGAAAAACGTTTCCCAAATATCCGGAGATTTGCGTGATGCTTCCCGGCAACTTTCCGGATTAATGTCTGATTCTATTCCTGCCGTTATTTCTGATGTGAAGCATATTACTGGAAATCTTGACCTTTTTGCCGCCAATCTTTCCAATAGTAATATCCAGGAGACAATCGGACATATTGATGCGGTAGTTTTGTCTGTGGATACCCTGATGGCCAAATTAAAGGCCAACGATAATACGGTGGGAGCATTGCTTTCGGACAGACTATTGTATGAGTCGTTGAACGCAACTGTAGTAAGTGCCGATTCCTTACTGATTGATTTGCGATTGAATCC
>JAJQIP010000186.1 GCA_021199145.1 Porphyromonadaceae bacterium
TTGCGTCTCTTTCTCTGGAAAGTATTATTTGTGAATTGTATCAAGTTTCTTGCGTATCCGTGGAAAACAACGTATTGTCCAAAACCATCGCATATCTACGATTCCCGCTCATGGTGGGCATCGTGTTGATTCATTTCAATATTTCAGACGGATATGTCTTGCATGGTGTAACTTATGGTGAAGGGAATCCTGAGTGGTATCACACCATCATTTCTATCTTCAGCGAAGTGCTTTCCCGTATCGGAGTGCCCCTGTTCTTTTTCTTCTCCGGATTTTTGTTCTTTTATCATACGCAGGGGAATGTTGCTGCTTATAAGCGGAAACTGAAGAGCCGTGCACGTACCTTGCTCTTTCCCTATCTTTTGTGGAACATCATCGCCATTGCTTGGAGAGGTTTTAGATTGTTTCCCTGTTTGGCAAAGATTTTTCCCAATGCGGGAAAAACAGGTATTGATTGGTCTCTGTCAGCCATAGCCTATACGTTTTGGGACAATAACCACCACGGAATGTTTGTCAGTCCGATAGAGGATTTGACAGAGGGTATCAATAATATTTTTCCCATTGACGGACCACTGTGGTATGTGCGTGATTTGATAATTGTCATCATTTGTGCGCCCTTGGTGTATATGCTCATTAAGAAAGCGGCATATTTTCTGCCTATCATCTTGGGGTTGGCATGGTATTTCACCGATCCTTACGATTTAGGATATCCCCATCAATTGCTCGCCGCATTCTTCTTCTTCTCGTGGGGAGCCTATTACAGCATACACCGATTAGATTTCACCGTGTTGTTCCGTAAATTATCGTATTTCCCTATATTGTATATCGTGGCAGTCGTAGCTGACACCATCACCAAAGAACAATATTTCAATAGTTACATCCACGACATCGGCATCCTGTTGGGTGTTGTTTCGGCCATCATTGTCACCGCCTCTTTGTTGGAGAAGGGAAAAATCCGAGTGAATTCCTTCCTTGCCGGAGCAAGTTTCTTCATTTTTGCGCTACATACTCTGATACTCCAAGATTTGGGAAGAATCATATTCGCTCCCATACGTAGCGGTTCTCCCTATTTCCTCATTGTGTTTTATTTCTTCATTCCCGCTTTAACCATTTTGATTTGCTTGGGATTGTATAAAGTACTGAAGAAATATCTCCCCACGTGCGCCTCGTTACTGACAGGCGGAAGATGAGCGTAAGCTATCAGACAATACTATGCGGCAACAACTGCGTTAACAATAAGGATACTATTAAAGGCCATAAAAAAGGGAGACCTGATGCATCAAGTTCTCCCCTTTTTAGAATGTTTTGCCTTAGCTATATGTATTCGTTTCCGAAGCGATTCTTCGTTTCGTTGACGAATTGGCGTATGCGTTGCTCTTCGTCTTTCCGGCAGATTAACAGGACATTTTCCGAATCGCTGATGATGTAGTCTTCCAATCCATCCAAGATAACCAGTTTTTTATTGTTGGAGGTGGTGATAATGTTTTTGCGGCTGTCGTAACAGCTTGCCCTTCCACATAATACTGCATTCTCGTTCGCATCTTTCTGTGAGAGGTGATAAAGAGAGCCCCATGTCCCTATGTCGCTCCACCCGAAATCGGCGCAGAGTACATATACGTTGGTCGCCCTTTCCATGATACCTATGTCGATGGAAATGATGGGACACGCCGACATTTGTTTGTGTACCAAGGAGTCGTCAATATGTCCGGAACTGTCGACGCACGTTTCGAAGCGTGAATAGATTTCGGGAAGGTAGGTTCTAATGGCGGCGATTATTGACTGTACTTTCCAAATGAAGATACCCGAGTTCCAAAAGAACTCCCCGCTGTCGACAAAAACTTGAGCCAATTCACGGTTGGGTTTTTCGGTAAAGGTCTTTACGGGTTGAATCGTCCCTTTGGAGGCTCCTTCCACTTGAATATAGCCATATTCCGTTTCCGCCCGAGTGGGTTTCACGCCCAACGTAAGAAGAGACGGTGTTTCATCCACGAAATCCATCCCTTTCAAGGCCGCTTTACGAAATAGCTCTTCTTGCAGCACCAGGTGGTCAGCCGGTGTAACAATCATGGTGGCGTTGGGGTCGATGGAGCGGATATGGTAAGCTGCCCAGGCCACGCATGGGGCTGTATTGCGCCGTTGCTCTTCGGCGAGAATCCGTTCACGAGGCACGTCAGGAAGTTGTTCCATGACCCAATTGACATATTGTTCGTGTGTAGAGATGAAAATGTGGTCTTTCGGGACTATAGATGCGAAACGGTCGTAGGTCGATTGCAATAACGAACGGCCTATACCTAAAAGATCGAGAAATTGTTTGGGCCTGTCGGCACGGCAGAACGGCCAAAAGCGGCTGCTGACCCCACCTGCCATAATTACACAATATCGGTTATCCTCCATGGAGTAAAAAGTAGCATAAATTGATACGGCTAATATACCGAAATTTTTCGAGATTCTCTCTTCCCCAGATGGAATTTTTCGAGAAGGAACAACCTTTCCGACAAATAAGGTAATAGTGACGGCCGTGAATGTTTTTCCGACCATATTTTGGTGTGCAGCAACAAAAAATATTTTCCTAATGGATTTTTCATAAAAATAGTTATCTTTGCAAGCCTTATCGCGGTAAAAAAGATTAATTACATTATTATTTCTAAAAATAATGGAATCCAAGCATGTTTATGTTGGCCTTACCGATGAGCAAGTGTCTGAAAGTCGCCGGTTACATGGCGTGAATTTGCTGACCCCACCCAAGAAAAAATCTGTATGGATACTTTTCCTCGAGAAGTTTAAAGACCCAATAATCCGTATCCTGCTGATTGCCCTTATCCTTTCGGTTGTTGTTTCGATATATGAATTTACCTGTCTGGGTCATGGGGCAGGAGTGTTTTTTGAACCAGCCGGTATTTTTGTCGCCGTAATGTTGTCCACTGTGGTGGGATTCCTTTTTGAATTAAGTGCAGGAAAGAAGTTCGATATACTCAACCAAGTGAATGAAGATATTCCCGTAACGGTGTTCCGTAACGGGAATATTTGTGAAATACCCCGTAAAGAGGTAGTTGTCGGAGATGTGGCCGTGATTAGTCTCGGGGAGGTAGTACCTGCCGATGGTCTCCTGCTGGAGGCGGTATCCTTGCAGATTAACGAATCGACTTTGACGGGGGAGCCTGTCGTTTCGAAGACGACTGTAGAGAGTGAGTTTGATGCCGAGGCGACTTATCCGTCGAATGAGGTACTCAAGGGAACAATCGTTGTCGATGGGCATGGAATATGTCGTGTCACGGCGGTAGGCGATGCCACCGAGTATGGGAAAGTGTATGAAGGTTCCCAAATAGAGAATGACACGAAAACACCTCTTAACCATCAACTTGACGGATTGGGACGACTTATCTCTTATGCAAGTTATGTCATTGCCATATTGATTGTCATTGCCCGTCTTGTTTTGTATTTCACACAGGTCAGTCCTTCACCGGATTGGGGTGAGGCCGCCACATACACTTTCCAAACCCTTATGATTGCCATCACATTGGTTGTCGTGTCTGTACCGGAAGGATTGCCTATGAGTATCGTGTTGAGTCTCGCACTAAGCATGAAGCGCATGTTAGAGACGAACAACCTTGTACGCAAGATGCATGCTTGTGAGACGATGGGTGCGGTGTCGGTTATATGTACCGACAAGACGGGTACGCTCACCAAAAACCAGATGGAAATTTCACAGGCCAATTTCTGGGCATTGGAAGGAGGAGAGCTGGCGGACAATGAGTTGAGCAAGTTAATAAAGGAGGGAATCGCCGTGAATTCGACGGCTTTCCTTGATGTCTCTGACAGTCAAAAGGTGAAGGTAATCGGGAACCCTACAGAAGGTGCATTGCTCTTGTGGTTGAATAAACAGGGAGAGGATTATCTAAAACTTCGGGAAGAGGCCGAAGTGGTTGAACAACTCACATTCTCGACCGAGCGCAAATATATGGCCACCATTGTCCGTTCGCCTTTCTTTGGGAAGAGAGTGCTTTATGTCAAGGGTGCGCCGGAGATTATCTTGAACCAGAGCCATCGTGTCTTGACTGAGAAAGGAGTGGTATCGGCGGAGGAGTATAAGCCTACCGTAGACGAGCAATTGCTCGTTTACCAATCGCAAGCTATGCGGACATTGGGATTCGCCTATCAGATTCTCGATGACGATGCGCCTCATTTTGTCGATGGAGTCCTCTCGGATGTGGATCTTACCTTTATCGGCATTGTCGCCATATCCGATCCTGTCCGTGATGATGTATCCGCCGCTATAAAATCGTGCCTCGATGCCGGTGTGGCCATAAAGATAGTAACCGGTGACACACCGGGTACAGCCCGTGAAATAGGACGTCAGATAGGCTTATGGTTGCCTACAGATACGGATAACAACCTGATGACCGGAGTGGAGTTTGCCGGTATGGGCGATGAGGAGTTGTTGCAGCGGCTACCCGATGTCAAAATTATTTCCCGTGCCCGGCCTATGGATAAAGAGCGACTTGTACGTCTGCTTCAGAAGTTGGGCTATGTCGTGGCGGTTACAGGTGACGGTACGAATGACGCCCCCGCCCTTAATGCCGCCCAAGTGGGGCTTTCGATGGGAGACGGCACTACAGCAGCCAAAGAGGCCAGTAG
>JAJQIP010000207.1 GCA_021199145.1 Porphyromonadaceae bacterium
ATATAAAATGATTTTCACTCTGCCAAATTTTCACAAAAATTTTTGGCACAGGAACAGCGATTTTTAAAATTCCGTTCTGTTTTTATATCATTTCTACCCGAATCGTGAGATTTCTTGGTTCCTCGACATCCGCTTAACCTGCCAACTACTGCCCTGCAAAAGATTCCAACAATTTGGTCAAATTACTCGCAAACATCCGCACCGATATGGCCAGCAAGATAATGCCGAAAAATTTACGCAACACATAGACAAACGCCTTCCCGAAAATCTTCTCTACCCAAAAAGAATAGCGTAGGACAAAATAGACCACAAGAATATTTAAGAGTAAAGCTATAAGGATATTCGGAAGACTATACAAAGAGCGCAACGAAAGCAAAGCGGTAAATGAGCCGGCACCGGCAATAAGCGGGAAAACAATGGGTACTAATGTAACCGAACCGCCAGGGCCGTCCGTACGGAAAATTTCCACGCCAAATATCATCTCTATGGCCATGACAAAAATTACCAACGAACCGGCCACGGCAAACGACGATATGTCCACTTGGAAAAGATGAAGAATGGCATTCCCCGCAAAAAGAAATGCGACAAAAGCCAACAACGAAAAGAATGAGGCCTTGAAGGGGGATATCTTCAAGCCTTTATTTTGGTAATCGATAAAAACCGTCAACATTCCCGTGACATCAATCACCGCAAACAAAATCATAAACGCACTCGCAATTTCTTGCCAGTCAAAGTAAAATGCAGCACTTTCCATAATAAATCAAGGTTGAGGTTAAATTTTTATATACGACAAAGTTAAGAAAAAAGAAATAACTTAATTCTTCTAAACAAGAAGCTATTTTCTGTTTGTGGGTTAAAAATTCTTCTTATTTTTGAATAGCTAAAAATTTTAATCATGGATAGCATATATAGTGTGTTGCTGCAATTGCCGTTTTTTCAAGGTATTACACGAGCTAAAATGGCAGAAATCATCGAAAAGACGCGGTTTCATTTCTTAAAATATCAAACGGGAGAAACCGTGGCACTTCGAGGCGAAGAGTGTTCTCATTTGAAATTTATCGTATCCGGTAGCGTGCAATCGGAACTTTTGAACAGTAGTGGGAAAATTTGCATATCAGAGACTTTGAGTGCGCCCAACGTACTTTTCCCCAACTACCTCTTCGGACGTAACACCACTTATCCCGGCAAAATAACCGCAAAAGATAATTGCGGCATTATGCAAATCGACAAACAATCGTTCATTTCCCTTATCCAACAAAGTCCTATCTTTATTATCAACCTACTGAATATCCTTTCCCGCTATTCCCAGAAAAGTCTTGAATCATTTCTCGCCATCTCTTCAGGGAGTGTCAAAGAACGATTAGCTTTCTGGATTCTGAGCTCTACGCAACGAAATGCCACTGACATACAAATCAACGGGAAACTCAAAGACATTTACACGTTTCTCAAGGTACAACGGGCCGTTTTCATGGCCGCCCTTAACGAATTGAGCGAAGAAGGCACCATTATCTATTCACCTCAAAGCATACAACTGCTCGACCGACAAAAACTAAGGGACATCCTATTCCCGAGCGCAGAGGCATAATCTCATAGGGTCACCGACAAAAAGGCATGAGATTTATCTGGTGCCCGATTCTCTCTATTAGAAATCGTAATAGAGGGGGTGGTTTATATTAACTCATCGGTTAAGGCGCCCCCTATTTTCCATAACTCGCCCAATGCTATTTTTGGGATAAATCATATTCTTCCTGTTTGTGCCAAATACCGGATATAAATCCGGTAAAAATCAGACCTACAATCGCCTCGATATCTTGTCAAAAGAGCGCAAATTTAGGGCCATTTTTCTCCTGCATCAGAACCATCAAAAGCTTCATGTAAAAAGTGATTATAGGTATCATTTTCGGGCCTTTTCCAGACGCGAAAAAAGGGTTAAAATTTTCCCCAAAAAGAGAATTTTTTTTATCTTTGTCAGAAGATTTTTGCAGGGATAGAAAACCCTCCCAAGCAAAATTAATGTTTGCAATATGTCAGAAGAAAATACCAAACAAAACTCCAGTTATTCAGCGGATAGCATACAAGTCCTTGAGGGGCTTGAGGCCGTGAGAAAACGTCCTGCCATGTATATCGGTGACATCAGTGTCAAAGGGTTACACCATTTGGTATATGAGGTTGTCGACAACTCTATTGACGAGGCGTTGGCTGGTTATTGTACCCATATCGAAGTCTTTATCAATGAGGACAACTCCATTACCGTAACTGACAACGGACGGGGTATTCCTGTAGATATGCACGAAAAGGAGCATAAATCGGCTCTGGAAGTGGTTCTTACGGTTCTACATGCAGGCGGGAAATTTGATAAAGGCTCTTATAAAGTTTCAGGCGGTTTACACGGTGTCGGAGTATCGTGTGTCAACGCACTCTCGACCTATTTACGTGCCGAAGTGCACCGCAATGGCAAGATTTATATGCAAGAGTATTCCTGTGGAAAGCCGTTGACCGAAGTAAAAGTCATCGGAGAGGCACAAGACACAGGTACAACCATAACATTCCTCCCTGACAGTTCCATTTTTATCGAGACCGTATTTCAATACGAAATATTACAGAATCGTCTACGTGAATTGGCCTATCTCAATAAAGGAATCACCATCACTTTCACCGACTTACGGGATAAGGACGAAAACGGCAACGCCAAACAAGAAGTGTTCCACTCAGACGAAGGGGTCAAAGAATTTGTGAGGTTCCTCAACCGCAACAACGAGCCCCTCATCAATGATGTCATATACCTCAATACAGAAAAGCAAGGCACTCCCATTGAATGTGCCATTATGTATAACACAGGTTACCGGGAAAACCTACACTCCTACGTCAACAACATCAATACGGTCGAAGGGGGGACACATGAAGCCGGCTTCCGTACCGCACTTACACGTGTATTGAAAAAATATGCGGAAGACACCAATATGAAAGCCATTGAAAAAGCAAAAGTCGAAATTTCCGGAGAAGATTTCAGGGAAGGACTTATTGCTGTTATTTCGGTGAAAGTGGCTGAACCGCAATTTGAAGGGCAAACCAAAACAAAATTGGGGAACAACGAAGTAAGCGGAGCGGTAAACCAAGCGGTAGGAGAAGCCTTGACCAACTATCTTGAGGAACATCCCAAAGAGGCCAAACTCATTGTCGATAAAGTGATTCTTGCAGCCACCGCCCGCATTGCCGCCCGCAAAGCCAGAGAATCGGTACAACGGAAAAGCCCCATGAGCAGCGGCGGATTGCCTGGAAAATTGGCTGACTGTTCGAGTCGTAATCCGGAAGAATGTGAGATATTCCTCGTTGAGGGAGATTCGGCCGGAGGGTCAGCCAAGCAAGGCCGTAGCCGGGCCACCCAAGCTATCCTGCCCCTACGAGGTAAAATCCTCAATGTGGAGAAAGCCATGTGGCATAAAGCTTTTGAAAGCGATGAAGTGAACAATATCATCACGGCTTTGGGGATACGGTTCGGTGTAGATGGAGAAGAAAACAGCAAAAAGGCGAATATCGACAAACTGCGCTACCACAAAATTATCATCATGACCGATGCGGATGTTGATGGCAGCCACATTGACACCCTCATCATGACGCTCTTCTACCGTTATATGCCAGAAGTAATCGAAGCAGGGCACCTCTATATTGCCACTCCACCCCTCTACCTCTGTTCCAAAGGCAATGTCAAAGAATATTGCTACACGGAAGAGGCTCGCCAGGCTTTCATCGAGAAATATGGCGAAGGTTCTGAGTCGGGAATCCATACCCAACGATATAAAGGTTTAGGGGAGATGAACGCCGAACAATTGTGGGATACGACCATGAACCCTGAGACCCGTATCCTTAAACAAGTGACCATCAATAATAACGATGATGTCGATTATATCTTCTCGATGCTCATGGGAGAAGATGTCGGCCCCCGTCGTGAATTCATTGAGAAAAATGCTACATATGCCAACATTGATGCATAGACCGGCAGATAAAGTACAGGACATTCTACAATCAAATGCAAAAAGCCCGACCGCCCACGTGGGTGACCGGGCTATTCTCTAAAAACAAGACTAATCTGCAAGCTATTATGGGGAAAAGCCGCAAGCCATCCGTTAGAAATAATCCATCAAGATCTTTTATAGAGGCTATCCAGTCGTTCTTCAACGAGAACTTCCGCACTTCCTATAATCCTCGGCAAATTGCACACAAAGTAGGGGCAAAAAACACTATGCAGAAAAAGGAAGTGGCCCAACTATTAGACAATTTAGTCCAAAAAGGATTTCTCATACAAGAATTTCCAGGCCACTATCGTCGCAACAAGGCTGACCTGTTTCTTTCCGGCATTTTTACCCGAGACCACAACCGCCTCTATATCTCTCCCGATAAGGAGGGGGAACTTATCTATGTGAGTGAATGCAATTCCCGTCATGCCCTTTCGGGAGACAAAGTGGAATATATGCCCATTGTCCGAGGAAAATATAAGGGTGAAGCCGAAGTAACGAATATTACCCAACGGAGTGCCGCCCAACAGATTGTAGGGACAATTGAAGAAATAACTTCCAAAGGGACGACTATACGGGTTGATTGCCGTGCCTTTAACCACAAAGTATACATTTCCTCTGTTCCACCGGAAAATGTCTCTGTCGGAGAAAAAGTCGTGGTGCGTCTTACCGACTGGCCCTCCTACAATGCCAGCCCTTGGGGAGAAATTATTGAACATCTTGGCAAAAGCGGAGAGAATAACACCGAAATGCATGCCATACTCGCTGAATTTGGTTTGCCTACACACTATCCCGAAGAACTTGAGCAACTGGCCGACACAATCAGTGACCAAATAACGGATAAGGAGATTGCTCAACGGGAGGATTTTCGTAAGGTGCCTACATTCACTATTGACCCGACCGATGCCAAGGACTTT
The DNA here is from genome assembly GCA_021199145.1 of Porphyromonadaceae bacterium. Lineage (GTDB taxonomy): Bacteria > Bacteroidota > Bacteroidia > Bacteroidales > UBA11471 > Caccoplasma. Next base: position 4,931 of record JAJQIP010000207.1, read on the forward strand.
GATGACGCCCTTTCATTAAGACAATTGCCGGATGGGGATTGGGAAGTCGGAGTGCACATCGCAGACGTGACCTATTATGTCAAACCCAATACACCTATTGATAAAGAGGCTTACCAACGGGGTACATCGGTCTACTTGGTAGACCGGACGATACCTATGTTACCCGAACGCCTTTGCAACCAAATCTGCTCGTTACGCCCCAATGAGGATAAATTCTGCTTTTCAGTCATCTTTGAACTGGATGATAACGGGAAAGTCAAAAAATCGCATATCGCCCGCACCGTAATACGGTCGGTGCGGCGTTTCACCTACGAAGAGGCACAACAAGTCATTGAAACAGGAAAAGGGGATTGTGCAGAAGAAATTCTTGCCCTCAATCGATTGGCGATGATTTTACGTCGGAAACGTTTTGAAGGTGGGGCTATCGATTTCGACAGGGAAGAGATGAAGTTTATTATCGATGAGAAAGGACGACCTATCAGCGTATACAACAAAGTATCGAAAGAGGCTAATAAACTTATTGAGGAATTCATGTTATTGGCCAACCGGACAGTCGCCGAAACCATCGGACGCGTTCCAAAGCCCAAAAAGCCAAAACCTTTTGTATACCGAGTACACGACAATCCCGACCCCGAAAAAATGGCCACTCTTTCGACCTTTGTCTTACGGTTAGGACTGAAACTGCAAACCACAGGGACACGGGATGCAATTATCCAGTCTATCAATAACATGCTTACAAAGGTACGCAATACCCCGAAAGAAAATCTTATTTCAACCCTAACCATCCGTACAATGGCCAAAGCTATATACACGACCAAAAATATCGGGCATTACGGATTGGCTTTTGATTATTACACGCATTTCACCTCCCCTATACGTCGATATCCAGATATGATGGTTCATCGATTGCTTGAACGGTACCTCAACAACGGACGAGCCGTCAATAACGAAGTATTGGAAGAACGTTGCAAACATTCTTCGGATATGGAACAACTTGCAGCCAATGCCGAACGGGCCTCCGTTAAATACAAACAAGCCGAATTCCTTTCGGAACGGATGGGGCAAGTCTACGATGGCACCATATCGGGAATTTCTGAACGGGGTCTATTTGTCGAAATCAACGAAAATAAATGTGAAGGACTTGTGCCCATACGTGATTTAGAGGATGACTATTACGAGTTCGATGAAAAGAATTACCGGCTCATCGGACATCGCACGCATCGGCAATACTGCCTGGGGGACCCTATACGTATCATTGTCGCCCACATTGATATGGAACGAAGACAAATTGATTTTGTCCTTGAGGGGAAATCCCTAACCGAATCGTTCTCATCCAATGTACGTGAAATAAAAAAATCCTCCTTCCCCAAAAACACAAGAAAAAAGAGACCCGAACGTAAACGCCATAAATAAACCTCTCCGAATTCCTAATCACCCTCCATCATGGCAGAAGATACAAAACAAGAAATTGAATACGGATCAGATAGCATACAAACCTTAGACTGGAATGACCATATCCGTCGGCGTCCCGGCATGTACATCGGTAAATTGGGCGACGGATCACATGCCGATGATGGTATCTATGTGCTGCTCAAAGAGGTCATTGACAATGCCATTGATGAATTCATGATGGGATATGGGAAACAAATCATTGTTGACATCCAGGAGAATCACGTATCGGTACGGGACTATGGAAGGGGCATCCCATTGGATAAATTGGTTGATGTGTCATCAAAAATGAACACCGGAGCCAAGTACGATTCCAAAGCATTTAAAAAATCAGTAGGCCTTAACGGTGTAGGCATCAAAGCGGTCAATGCACTCTCTTCGGAATTCCGTATCGAAACCTACCGTGAAAATGAATGTAAATACGTCGTCTATTCCTGTGGAAATAAAGTTGAGGAAAGCGATATTATTCCAACCAGCCAAAATAACGGTACAACGGTAAGCTTTGTCCCGGATAATACGATTTTTACCGATTACAAATACCGGGAAGAATTCGTCATCGCTCTATTAAAAAACTATACCTATCTCAATTCAGGAGTTACTTTTATATATAATGGCGTACGTTACACCTCGAAAAACGGATTAGTCGACCTTCTTAATGAAAAATTAACGGCCGCCCCGCTCTATCCAATGATACACCTTAAAGGAGACGACATCGAAGTAGTCATTACCCACAATGACCAATATGGGGAAGAGTTCTACTCGTTTGTCAATGGGCAGCACACCATACTCGGCGGCACCCATCTTTCGGCTTTCAAAGAGGCTGTCTCACGTACCATAAAAGAATTCTATTCAAAAAATTTTGAATACGCCGACATCCGAAACGGCATGGTAGCGGCCATCAGCATCAAGGTTGAAGAGCCTGTATTTGAATCGCAGACCAAGACCAAACTTGGTTCCCGTGACATGGGGCCCAATGGACCTACAGTGAATAAGTTCATCGGGGACTTTTTGAAAAAAGAGTTAGACAATTACCTGCACCGCAATAGCGAAACCAAAGACATTCTGCTAAAAAAAATACAAGATTCCGAAAAAGAGCGTAAAGCCATTGCCGGAGTATCGAAAATAGCTCGTGAACGGGCAAAAAAAGCCAATTTACACAACCGCAAATTACAAGATTGCCGCATACATTACAATGACCCTAAAGGAGAGTTGCGTGATGAGACAAGTATTTTTATTACTGAGGGAGACTCGGCATCAGGCTCTATTGGCAAAAGCCGGAATGCTGACATACAAGCTATTTTCAGCCTACGGGGTAAGCCGCTTAATAGTTACGGCCAGACCCGTGAAGTAGTGTATGAAAATGAAGAGTTCAATCTTCTCCAAGCGGCACTTAATGTCGAAGACGGCATAGAAGGGCTACGTTACAATAAAGTGATTATTGCTACCGATGCCGATGATGACGGCATGCATATAAGGCTGCTCACCCTTACATTCCTCCTGCAATTTTTCCCCGACCTTGTCAAAAAGGGGCATGTCTACATTTTACAAACTCCCCTCTTTCGGGTTCGTGACAAGAAAGAGACCCGCTACTGCTATACAGACCAAGAGCGTATCGACGCTATCAAATATTTCGGGAACAACGCTGAAATCACCCGCTTTAAAGGATTAGGAGAGATATCTCCTGACGAGTTTAGAGAATTTATCGGGGAGAATATCCGTCTTGACCAAGTCTCCTTGCAAAAAAGCGATGCCGTAAAAGATTTACTTGAATTCTACATGGGGAAAAACACGCCCGACCGCCAAAATTTTATTATTGATAATCTGATTGTCGATGATGAAGACCTCTGAAACAACAGCCTTTTATCCCGGTTCATTCGATCCTTTTACCCTCGGACATGAATCGATTCTACTGCGAGCTTTGCAAATTTTCGATAAAGTGATTCTCGCCATTGGGGTAAACGATTCCAAACATTACTATTTCACCTTGGAACAACGTATCGATATGTTACAAGATTTGTACACGGACAACCCTTGTGTCGAAGTTGTCACCTATAGTGACCTCACGGTATTGGCCGCCCAAAGGCATAAAGCGACAGCTATTCTAAGAGGCATACGTTCCGCCACTGATTTTGAATATGAAAAAAACCTTGCCGACATCAATCGCAGTCTTACGCATATCGATACGGTATTCTTTTTTTCTGAACCTCAATATAGCCACATCAGCTCCTCAATGGTACGGGAATTGCTACGCTACAACTACCCTGTAGAGTCTTTTATCCCCCAAAACTTAAAACTTCCAAAAGGTATTTGATTCTCCGTATGAAAAAGTTCGGCATATTTTTTCTCCTCTTATTCTTCGCATATGGGTCTTTCGCTCAAACGCCTGAGAATAGCCAACCCGTACAAAAAAATACAAAAGAGGAACAGCCCCGAAGATTTAGTGCTCTTAACAAAATCAATTTGGTGGCTGCCGCTATCTCCCGACTTTACGTAGATACCCTTAATGAAGATTCCCTGGCGGAGAAGACCATTGTCGCCATGCTGAAACAACTTGACCCGCATTCGACTTATCTATCACCTCATGAAGCGCAACAGACATTAGAGACCCTATCCGGTAAATTTGAGGGTATCGGAGTGCAAATCAATATGTTTGATGACACTTTGTCGGTAGTGCAAACCACTGTAGGGGGACCATCAGAAAAGGCTGGTATTCTGCCGGGGGATCGCATCATATCGGTTGACGATACCCTCGTAGCGGGCGTAAAATACCCTATAAATGACATTATCGCCCTATTGCGAGGGAAACGAGGAAGTAAAGTAAATATAGGCATCGTTCGCCGAGGAGTAGCCGAACCGATTTATTTTAAAATTACCCGTGACAAAATTCCCGTAAACAGCATTGATGCCTCCTATATGCTCAACGACAGTACAGGATATATCAAGCTGAGCCGTTTTGCCGAAACCAGTGCGGAAGAGATGAAAAAAGCCGTAAAGTCCTTGCAAAAAGAGGGTATGAAAAGCCTAATACTCGACCTGCAAGGAAATGGAGGCGGCTATCTTAACGTAGCTGTCGATATCGCCGATATGTTCCTCGGTAAAGATTGTCTTATCGTTTACACAGAGGGGCGCAACATGCGGAGAGCACAAGAAAAGGCAACGGCCTCCACTTTGCTACCCAATGAACGGGTAGTTGTACTGGTTGATGAATCCTCTGCATCGGCAAGTGAAATACTTGCCGGGGCATTACAAGATTGGGACCGTGCCGTTATCATAGGTCGACGTACATTTGGCAAGGGATTGGTACAACGGCCTATTAACCTACCGGACAAATCTTTGCTACGCCTCACTGTAGCCCGCTATTATACCCCTACGGGGCGTTGTATACAAAAACCTTATATTAAAGGCGAAAGTGACGAATACGACCAAGACTTCAGTGAACGGTTGGCCCATGGAGAACTGCAGTTTGCCGATAGCATCCATTTTGCGGATTCCCTTCAATACCATACGCTACGTACAGGGCGGATTGTTTATGGAGGCGGCGGAATCATGCCGGACATTTTTGTCGGACTCGATACCACTCTCTATACCCCTTACCATCGCCAACTTTTACGACAAGGGATTCTTAACAGAAGTGTCTTCACCTACTTGGATAGCCACCGGCACGAAATTTCTTCAAAATACCGCAAAGCCACAAAATTTATCGAGCAATACGAGATTGACGAACATTTATGGGCAATTGTTGACACTTTAGCTTCCCAGGCCGGCATACTTCCGGAAGATGAAGCCAAAGAGATGATTTCCCGCCCCCTTATTGCCACACAACTCAAGGCAATACTTGCGAGAAATCTCTATAATGACCCGTCCATCTATTATATGATTTATAACCCTACCAATTCCCTCTATCTGAAAGCGACAGAAATTGTCGCCTCTGAAAATTACCCACAATTGTTGGGAGAATAAAAAACCTTCTCTTATCTCATATTCCCCTTTTTAGGGTATAAGATAAGAGAAGTATATAAAACAAAAGCCGAGTATTTCACTACAGATACCCGGCCTTTTTTTGAAAATTCTGAAAGATTATTTCACTTTAGCAGCCAATTCTGCACCTGCTTTGAATTTAACCACTTTCTTCGCAGGAATGGTAATTGTCTGTTTGGTAGCAGGATTGATGCCGGTTCTTGCACTTTTCTTCGTTACCGAGAAAGTCCCAAATCCAATCAAGGCAATTTTGTCATCTTTGGCCAATTGATCCGATACTGTAGCGACAAACGCATCGACAGCCTTTTTGGCATCGGTTTTTGTTAACCCAGCTTTTACTGCAACGGCAGCAATCAAATCTGTTTTATTCATAACATTTAAAATTTGGTGTATTTAAAATTTTGGATTTTTTCTTGCGTATTTAAATTTATTTACATGCAAACATACAATTAAAAATCGAAAAAACAAAGATTTAAACAAAAAATTCATAAAAATATGCACGGATTTTCCATGTTACGAAGATTTTAGAGGAATTCCACAGAAAATATTCCTATTTTTGTGCGTCGAAACATTTTGTCCGGATTCACTTAAAGGCCTTCCAATACTTATGATACAAAATCGGCAAAGTTTTCTCAGCTCAATTCCTCCCGTAACAAAAAATTTGATTATCATCAATTTGCTGCTTTGGTTGGCGACCATTGTTTTTAGGAAAGTTTTGGGGATAGATCTTGTTGATTATTTAGGACTTCACTATTTTCAGGCCACCCGTTTTAATGCCGTTCAATTTGTCACCTACATGTTCATGCATGATCCCTACTCTTTCGGGCATGTCTTTTTCAATATGTTTTCCGTATTTATCTTTGGTCGCACACTTGAAGCTGTATGGGGCGGACAAAGGTTCCTCGTATACTATATAATCACAGGTATCGGAGCAGGATTCATACAAGAAATTACCTGGTATTATTCTCTACATGAAGCTATTGTCAACACAGAAGCCGTTGTAGGGTGGATGCAGACCCAACTGTTACTTAACAACGCAATCACCATTGGAGCATCTGGGGCAGTATTTGGCATCCTATTGGCGTTTGGGATGCTCTTCCCCAATGCGGAACTATTTCTTCTATTTATTCCTATTCCTATCAAAGCCAAATACTTTGTTATCGGTTATGGCCTAATAGAACTATTCCTTGGCATCCAAAGCAGCAGTGGAAGCGGAGGTGACAATATCGCACATTTTGCTCATTTAGGAGGGATGCTTTTCGGACTCATTCTTATTCTGTATTGGAAGAAGAAAGGAGGAGGTACTCGTGAACATTTTTAATGATTTACGACAGCTGTATACGAGAGGACAATTACCTATAAAATTCATTTTCATTAATGTCGCCCTCTTTTTGGCAGTACGGCTTATAGAGGTAATCTGCACTTTATTAGGTAATCCTTTCACTCCAACGCCTTACCTTGCGCTATCCTCAAATTTGACGGTTCTTTCCTATCACCCTTATACGGTGATTACCTATATGTTTTATCAACATGACGTCTGGCATCTACTCTTTAATATGCTATGGCTCTATTGGTTCGGTCGGCTTTTTCTGCTCTCTTTCAATGCCAAACAATTTGTCGGGGTATATGTTTGGGGAGGATTATGTGGTGCCATACTCTATCTGCTTTCCTATAACCTGTTTCCCTATTTTACAACGCATGAAGGAATATTGCTGGGATCATCAGCCGCTGTATTGGCGGTTGTATTTGCCGTTTCAACCTATATGCCTGATTACAAAATAAGATTATTCCTTATAGGGAACATTTCCCTCAAATATATAGCTCTTGCTACGGTAGTTTTAGACTTATTAAGCATTACCTCACAAAATGCAGGAGGGCATATCGCTCATATAGGAGGAGCGTTATTGGGAATCTTTTTCACTTTACGCTACAAAAAAGGGCGGGATATTACCAGGGGATTCAATCGGATGATTGATGCTCTTGCCTCCCTTTTTTCTTCGCATCCGGAAGGGAGAAGTAAAGTAAAATGGAATTCTGGACGGACTTCCCCATCAGGGAAAAGAGATGAAGATTTTCTACGTCATCGTCAAGAAAATGCGGCAGAGATAGACCGTATCCTCGACAAGATAAAACAATCGGGATATAACGCTCTAACCAAAGAGGAGAAAAAACGTCTTTTCGAAGCCGGGAAAAAGTAGTGCGATATGAATTTCTTCATCAGGACATACCGACTATTGGCCTTAACGATAAATCTCGTTATCGGAGGGTGTCTGTTAGTCGCATCATATAGCTATCTCATTCCACCGGACCGTCTATCTTTACCGCACCTTTTCACTTTAGCCTTTCCGGGCTTCTTCTTTATAGAAGTTCTCTTGCTGTTACAAATATTTCTGCGTCCTCGGAAATTTGTTCTTCTGCCCCTACTTTTCTTGCTCCTTTCGGCAAAATCTATCCAAAATTATTTTCCCATACATTTCACCCATCCAAAAGAGGAAAACGGTAATACAATTCAGATAATCTCCTATAATATCCAGCGATTTGCCTCGGCCAAATCGACACACAAGGGAAAAAGCAATACAGTACTTGATTTATTGTGCGAAAGCAATGCCGACATCATTTGTCTGCAAGAATATACATCGGCATCATCTCCTAAATACGGACTTACCCAAAAAGAGATTGAGAAAATACTTTCCCAATATCCCTATAAACATATTTTCACGCCTAAAAACTCCATAATGGGCATAGCTTGTTTTTCAAAATTCCCCATAAAAAAAGCAAAGCCTATTTCTTTTAAAACAAGCCAAAATAGCGCTTGCCTTTATCAACTCGATATCGGAGGTAAAGCGCTTACTCTCATCAATTGCCATTTGGAATCGAACCACCTGGAGAAAGAGGACCGTGAATTATATTCCTACATTACCAAACATCCTACCCAGACATCCGAACTTCTACCGGAAGCAAAAAGACAGCTTTGGCACAAACTTGCCCATGCGGGTGCAATTCGGGCGACACAGGCACGGATTATACGTCAAATAGCCGACAGCATACCAAATGCCACCCTCATTTGCGGCGATTTCAACGATACTCCACAATCTTATGCCTATCGGAAAATACGAGGAGGATTTAACGATGCGTATGTGTCGACTCAATTCGGTCCTAACATCACATACTATGAGTCCCGATTTTGGTTCCGTATCGACCATATTCTTTACAACACCGAACTACGGGCTATCTCTACAGACATCGTCAAGAAAAAATATTCCGACCACTACCCCATACAAGCCCTCTTTCAATGGAATCAAAAAAAAGATTAGCGAAATTTTTCCTTAATATTTGCATACAAATTTACATTACACTACTTTTGCTATTTGAAAAAGGAACATTCAATAGGTATCCAAATACTAACAAAAATCTCAAACTCTTATGTGGTTATTAAACTCATCTATCGGGAAAAAGGTGGTGATGAGTCTCACTGGTCTTTTTCTTATCCTATTCCTGACCTTCCACATGGCCATGAATCTTGTAGCTGTCTTTTCAGCAGAAGGCTTCAACATGATTTGTGAATTTTTGGGGGCAAATTGGTATGCCCTGGTAGGATCAGCCGTCCTTGCTGTTGGTGCGGCATTGCACATCCTTTTCGCCCTTTGGCTGACTTACATTAACCGCCGTGCCCGTGGAAAAGACCGTTACAAGGTAACCGAGAGACCCAAAGATGTAGAATGGTCGTCTCAAAATATGCTTGTTTTGGGGATTATCATTGTTCTAGGTCTTATCATGCATCTGCACCATTTCTGGTTTAAAATGCAATTCAACGAAATTACAGGTATTCTCCCTGACATAAACCCCCACGACGGTTATAGCCTCATCAAAGAGACTTTGGGCAACCCCATTATTGCCATTATCTATTTGATATGGATTGTTGCCATTTGGTTCCACCTTACCCACGGAATGTGGAGTTCCATGCAGACATTGGGAGCGAACAATAAAATTTGGATGTCCCGTTGGAAATGCATCTCCAATATCTATGCGACCATTGTTTGCCTCGGATTCGCTGTGGTGGTCATCTACTTCGGTTTTATAGCCTAATTAACTTATCCTAAAAATTTCGACTATGTCTAACACGAAAATAACTCCCGAAGGATTGGAAGTTCAACCGCAACAAGAGGCCCCCAAAACCGCAAAACAACCGGAGGCCAAAACAATCGATTCAAAAGTTCCTGAAGGACCTTTAGCTGAAAAATGGTCCAATTACAAAAGTCATCAAAAACTGGTGAATCCCGCCAACAAACGCCGTCTCGATATCATTGTAGTTGGGACAGGTTTAGCCGGAGCTTCTGCCGCTGCTTCACTGGGTGAATTGGGATTCAATGTACTTAGTTTCTGTATACAAGACTCCCCTCGGCGAGCCCACTCCATTGCCGCTCAAGGGGGTATCAATGCCGCCAAGAACTTTCAAAATGACGGAGATAGCGTATATCGGCGCTTCTACGATACCATTAAAGGAGGCGATTATCGTGCTCGGGAAGCCAATGTCTA
>JAJQIP010000078.1 GCA_021199145.1 Porphyromonadaceae bacterium
GAGTAGAAGGAGAGCCGGTTGAGCTGGCGGGTCAACTTCTCCACATAATAGGGGTGGGCATGGCCGACGGAAATCACGGCATGACCTCCGTAGAGGTCGAGGTATTCGTTGCCCCGGTCGTCGTATACGTAGCAGCCTTTCCCCTGTACGATGTTGATATTGAAAAGGGGATATACGTCAAATGGTTTCATTTCCTTTGGTTTTTAGTCGTTTATCAGAAGGCCGAGGCTTTCAGTTTCAGTCCGGTCGTTTCGGGCAGACCGAAGAGGAGGTTCATGTTGTGCACCGCTTGTCCCGCCGCCCCTTTGAGCAGATTGTCGATGGCGGAGAGGATGAGCAGTTTGCCCTCGTGTTCCTCGATATGCACCAGACATTTGTTGGTATTCACCACCTGTTTGAGGTCGAGATTGAATTCGGTTACAAAGGTAAACGGATGATTTTCATAATAGCTCTTGTAGAGCGAAAGAATTTGAGAGAACTCCGTCGGACAATCGGTGTACATGGAGGCGAAGATGCCCCGAGGGAAATCCCCCCGGACGGGGATGAAATTGAGTTCGGCCGAAAAGCCGGGCTGTAACTGGGTGAGGCTCTGCCGAATTTCCGGCAGGTGCTGGTGGGTGAAGGGCTTGTAGACCGACAGGTTGTTGTTGCGCCAACTGAAATGCGAGGTGGTGGAGGGCTTTTGTCCCGCCCCCGTGCTGCCTGTGATGGCGGTGATGTGTACGGGAGTGCGCAACAGCGAGTGTTGGGCCAACGGCAGGAGTCCCAACTGGATGGCCGTGGCGAAACAGCCCGGATTGGCGATGCGAAGGGCTCCCTGGATACGTTCCCGATTCAGTTCGGGCAGACCGTACACGAAGTCGTGACTTCCGTCCGCTATGCGGTAGTCCATCGAGAAGTCCACGACCCGCAACCCCTTGGGAAGGCTGTGCGACTCCAGAAACTTGCGGGTGTCACCGTGGGCCGTGCAGAAGAAGAGACAATCGATGTCGGTCAGGGGCAGTTCGTCGGTAAAGACGAGGTCGGTCTCCCCGTAGAGGCCGCTATGTACGTCGCTGAGCCGGTTGCCCGCATTGCTGTTGCTGTTCACAAAGACAATCTCTGTCTCGGGATGGTTGATTAACAGCCGCAACAGTTCTCCCGCCGTATATCCGGCTCCGCCTATAATTCCAACTTTTATCATACTCGGTGTGTCGAATTAGATCTCCTCCTCCTTGTGGTTGGTGTAGTAGACCCGCAACGGGGTGGAGGTGACTTTGATAAACCCTTTGGCGTCTTCGGCGGTCCAGCCTTTCTGCATCTCTCCGTATTCGCCGAACTTGGTCTTTACCAGGTCGTCTTTGGAGTCCACCCCTACGGTCGAGAAGGAGAGCGGACGGAGTTCGAGAGTGACGGTGCCGTTGACGTTGCGCTGCGAGTTCTGCAGCATGGCCTCGATGTCCCGCATGACCGGTTCGAGGTATTGGCTCTCGTGGAGGAACATGCCGTACCAGTTGGCCACCTGGTCCTTCCAGTACTGCTGCCACTTGCTGAGGGTATACTTCTCGAGGAAGCGGTGTGCGCCGATGATGAGCATGGGGGCGGCCGCCTCGAAGCCTACCCGGCCCTTGATGCCGATAATGGTGTCGCCGACATGCATGTCACGGCCGATGCCGTAGGCCGACCCAATCTCTTCCACTTTGAGAATGGCCCGGATGGGGTCGTCGAAGGTCTCTCCGTTGACACCGGTCAGTTGCCCCTCCTTGAAGGTGAGCCGCAACTCCTCCCGTCCTGTCTTGGTGACCTGCTTGAGGTAGGCGGTTTCGGGGAGACCCTGTCGGGAATCGAGAATCTCGCCCCCGCAAATGGAGGTACCCCAAAGTCCTACATTATAAGAGTATTTCAACTTGGTCCAGTCGGCCGCAAAGCCGTTGCGGTTGAGGTATTCGATTTCGTACTGGCGGGTCAGGGCCATATCCCGGGTGAGCGTGATAATCTCCACGCCTGGGGTGAGGACCAGGAAGGTCATGTCGAAGCGTATCTGGTCGTTGCCTGCACCGGTCGAACCGTGGGCGACGGCATCGGCTCCTATCTCCTTGGCGTAACGGGCGATGGCCAGAGCCTGGAAAATACGCTCGGAACTGACCGAAATGGGGTATGTGCCATTCCGCAACACATTGCCGAAGATCATGTATTTCAGACTCTTCTCGTAATATTCTTGGGTAACGTCGAGCGTAACATATTTCACCGCACCCAATTTGTAGGCGTTCTCCTCGTTCTGCTTCAGCTGTGCGGCGCTGAATCCCCCTGTATTGGCACAGGCGGCATATACTTCGTAACCCTTTTCCTTGGTCAGATACATGACCGTAAAGGAGGTGTCCAGTCCCCCGCTATAGGCGACGACAACTTTCTTTTTCTGTTCCATAGGACAATGTGTTTGTTATTTTACTTCGTTTTCGTGGTCTTTGGGGTCGTAGAGCATGGCCGTGCATATGCAGAACTTCCGCTTTTTCGCCACCAGAATGTCGTGGTTGATGCACCCTTCGCATCCCCGCCAGAAGGCTTCGTCGTCGGTGAGTTCGTTAAAGGTCACGGGTACGTACCCCAGTTCGGTATTCAATTTCATGACCGCCACCCCGCTTGTCAGGGAGAAGATTTTCGCTTTCGGCCAGCGCAGACGGGCCAGTTGGAAAGAGGCCTGCTTGAGCCGCTTGGCCACGCCCATGCCCCGGAAATCGGGATGGACGATGAGTCCCGACGTGGCGACATATTGCTTGTTGCCCCACGATTCGATGTAGGTGAATCCGGCGAAAGTCTCCCCGCAAAGGGCGATGATGACTTTCCCCTCTTTCATTTTCTGTGCGACATACTCGTGGGTACGTTCGGCAATGCCGGTCCCACGCACCTTGGCGGCTTCCCGGATGGTCTCCAATATCGTATCGACATATACTTCATGGGAGGCGTCCGCCACCATTACTTCAACATCTTTCGGTTCCATAGTGTAACGAAAAAATTTGCGTATAGGTTAAGATTGGATATTCGGTATAATTATGCGCAAAGCCTTCAGAGCCTCCTGACGGCTTACCCCTTCCCGCCAGATGAGCAGCACAGTGTCGTCGCCGGCGATTGTCCCCAACAGTTCGGGCAGCGCACGAGCGTCGATGTCGCTGGCGGTGCTGCCGGCATATCCGGGAGGGGTCTTTAGTACGGCCAGGTTTCCCGAAAAGGCGACGGAAAGGGAGTGGTTGGCCGCCGCTGAGGTCTCGCCCCTCGCATCCTTCGGGAAACGGGACAGCCCAATCCCTTCGGACAAAGCGTACTGGTACCTGCCGTCGGGCAAAGAGAGCTTTACGGCCCGCAACTGCTTCAAGTCTCTCGACAAGGTCGCTTGCGTCAGACTGAAGCCCTGTGTGTGCAGGCATTGGAGCAACTCTTCCTGTCCCCGGATGGTGTTGCCGGTGATAATCGTCTGTATGGCCGCTAACCGGTTGGCTTTATTCTTCATGACGTTGCATATTTATGCTTTTGAACGTGCAAATATATACATAAAATCTTTCCCTTGTTCTCTCTTTATGAAAAAAAATAATGCTTTTGTCACCCTTTCAAGAGTGTATGGACGACAAAATATTGTAAATGAGCGATATGCGATTGAAAATTTTATGAAAAAAGATTCATTTCAGGCGGATTGCCTCCACCAGGGCGGAAATCCGGGACATCTCCTTGTATGCCGTCTGGTCGCAGGTGCAGGGTACGACAGAGGCAAACCCCTGCGCCAAAAAATATTCGTCCGTATCGACGGCCTCCGGTTCGACATTGACGAATCGCCCTGTCAGGAAATATTTCGTTTTGCCTTCGGCCGTGGGACAGCCTTCGTATTCATCGGTCCAATAGCCCGGTGCCTGACGGCAAACCCGCATTCCCTGCGGGGAGAGGGGGAAGTTGACATTGAGGCAGACCCCTTGGGGCAATCCCTCAGCCAACACTTTTGCCACGAGCGCCTCTATATAGGGGCGGCAAGGCAGGAAATCGGCGTCGGGTTCGTAGGAGAGCAGGGAGAAGCCGATGGAGGGAATTCCCACGACGCACCCTTCGAGCACAGCCCCCATCGTACCGGAGTAGAGAATGCTTATCCCGGCGTTGGAACCGTGGTTGATTCCCGATAAGATGAGGTCGGGGCGGAAGTCCCGGAAGATGTGCAGGGCGAGTTTCACACAGTCGACCGGTGTGCCGTTGCAGGTGTAGAAGCGGGCCTCATCGCTCCGCCGGACCTCTTGTACGGAAAGGGGCGTTTTGGTGGTGATGGCTCCCGATTGTCCAGACCGGGCACGGTCGGGGGCGACGACCCTGATTTCACCGAAGGCGGAAACATAGGTGACCAAAGCGTGCAGCCCTTTCGCATCGATACTGTCGTCGTTGGTGATGAGAATTTTAGGCCTATGGGAAGAAGCGGTGCGCTCTTTTGCTGGAACGGTCATGGCGATAATGTTGTTTTAGACGATAAAAAGGAGAGACGAAAAACGGAAAATCGTACGAAACATCTCTCTTCCCGGAGAGCAAAGGT